>JAODNF010000347.1 GCA_025464915.1 Frankiales bacterium
GACGGCTCGACCGGCACGACCGGGGGTGGCGCGAGCAGCGGGCAGTCCGTCCCGTCACGACCCGTGCTGAGCCGCATCAGCCCGTCGGCCGGGGCGCCAGGCACCTGGGTCACCCTCGCCGGCACCCACCTCACGCCGACGACGGCCGTGCTGTTCGGCGCGGTGAAGGCCGCGACGGTGCGGCAGGTGTCCTCGACCGAGGTGCAGGCGCTCGCCCCGCCGCACGCTCCGGGCACCGTCCAGGTCGTGCTGCGGACGGCCGGGGGGACCACCGCTGGAAAGCGGTTCGTCTACCTGCCCTGAGCACTGCTCCGATACCTGACGCGCACCGGCTTCGAGGAACGGGAGATGCCACCGATCTGCTGCTTGCGCGGCTGGACCTCGTCGAACAGCGGCTGCAGGTCGAAGGCCTCGAGCAGCCGTCGCACCACGATCCGGATGGCGGTGATCGAGAACCGCGACGCCGGGCACGTGTGCCACTTGTGGCCGAAGGTGCTGACCAGCTCCTTGGCCGGGAGGTCCACGGCCAGCCGGCGCTGCGCGTAGTGCGTCGGGTCGAACGTCTCCAGCCCGGGCGCGGCCGTCGTGTTGAGGACGGACAGCATGGTGGTGATGAAGCTGCCCGGCTGAGCCGTGTAGGTGCGGGTCCCATCGTCGATCTCGACGGGACGCAGCACCTGGCGCAGGGTGATGGACCGCTGGGCCATCCGGATCGACTCGTTGGCGCACTGCTCGAGCAGGGTGTCGTCGCCCGCCTTCACCCGGGCGAGCAGGTCGGGCCGCTGCAGCAGGTTGACGAGGGTCCACGACAGGGCGGCGTAGAGGTTCGAGAGCGACCCGAGATGGATGAGCACGAGGTCGCGGGCGATGCCCTGCGTCCGTGCCGGCTCCGGCTCCCCCTCCCACGCCTCGGCGATCTGCGCGAGGAAGCCCTCGGGGTCTCCGGCAGCGAGGACCTCACCGACGATGCGGTCCACGTCGAGCATCGCGGCCTTCTCGCGCTTCTGCTTCGTTGCGGCGGTGCGAAAGGCCTGGACGGGGCGCACGAAGGCCTCGGCGCTGTCCATCGCGTCCAGCCGAGGCATCAGCTCCTCGAGCCTCTTGGTCATCTCGGGCCCGCCCCAGCTGGACAGCCCGAGCCGGTGGGCGATGCGCCGCATCTCCGCGAAGACCTCGAAGGTCCCGCTGCTGCCGAGGTGCGCGATCTCCGCCAGCACGGCGTCGTCGAGCGCCTGGACGTAGGTCTCGGTGAGCTCGCGCCCGAACAGCTGGTGGGGTGTGACCCGCCGACCCAAGAGCAGGCCTTCTGGCATCTTGAACTTGATGAGGGTGTAGGTCGCCAGGCCGAAGCTGGCCTTCTTCTCCTCCAGCGCGTAGAGCGACTGCACGCCCTGCGGGCTGAAGAGGCAGAGCAGCCGGAAGCCGAACGCGTCCGTGACGAAGGTGTCGCCGTGCTTGCTGCGGTTGCGGGCGAAGAAGGCCGTCGGGTCCCGCAGCAGCGACACACCCGCCCCGATGCGCGGCAGGCCACCGACGACCGGCGGCAACGGCGAGATGTCCGGCAGGGTCACGGCCGGAGACTAGGCCTAGTGGTCGGACTCGAAGAGGACGTCGAGGTTCTGGAAGGTCGGCGGCCCGGAGCAGAGCTTCATCATCTGCTCCGAGAAGTGACCGGTCGCGGGCAGCTCGCTGTTGCGCATCGCCGCCTCGTAGGACTCGAAGAAGACGATGTTGACGTAGCGGTTCTCCGCGTCCCGGCTCTTGCTGAGGATGCCGCGCTGCGAGGTGCGGGTCCCCTCGGAGGCGGCGAGGTACTCGTCGATGAGCGCCTGGACCTCGTCGGGCCGGTCGGTGCTGAACTCGATGACCTGGATGAACATGGTTGCCCCCCTCGGGCGTCTGATGCCTCCGGTCTACTCCTCCACGGCCCGTTGCGACAGGGTGTAGGAATCTCGACATGGCGTACTTCGTGACCGGCGCGACCGGGTTCATCGGCAAGCGACTGGTCGACCTGCTGCTCGAGCGGGAGGGGGACGTCCACGTTCTCGTCCGCGCGCAGTCGGTCGACAAGGTCCGGGCGCAGTGGGACGACCCGCGGGTGAAGCCGGTCGTGGGCGACCTCACGCGCCCGCTGCTGGGCATCGATCCCGCGTCCCTCGCCGGCGTCAGCGAGTTCTTCCACCTCGCTGCGCTCTACGACATGACCGCCTCGGCCGAGGCCAACGACGCGGCCAACGTGCAGGGCACCCGCAACGCCGTCGCCCTCGCCAACGCCGTCGGCGCCCGCCTGCACCACGTCTCCTCCGTCGCGGTCGCGGGCGAGCACAAGGGCATCTTCCGCGAGGACCACTTCGACGAGGGTCAGAAGCTCCCGACGCCCTACCACCGCACGAAGTTCGACTCGGAGAGGATCGTCCGCGAGGAGGCGACCGTCCCCTTCCGCGTCTACCGGCCGGCGGTCGTCGTCGGTGACAGCCGCACCGGAGAGATGGACAAGATCGACGGTCCCTACTACTTCTTCGCGGCCATCAAGAAGGTCCGGCACCTGCTGCCCGAGTGGGTGCCGCTGATCGGTCCGGAGCTGGGCTGGACCAACATCGTGCCGGTCGACTACGTCGCCGCGGCCCTCGACCACATCGCGCACCAGCCTGACCTCGACGGCCAGGCCTTCCACCTGACCGACCCGCGTGGGGTGCGGGTCGGCGAGGCGCTCAACGCGTTCGCCCGCGCCGGTCACGCGCCGCAGCTCGGGCTGCGGGTCGACAGCAAGCTGCTCGACGCCCTGCCCAAGGGCACCTTCTCGATGCTGATGAAGCTGCCGCAGCTGCAGAGCATCCGGAAGAGCTTCCTCGCCGACCTCGGCATCCCGGACGAGGTCGTCGGCCACATGGCCCTCGTCCCGCAGTTCGACACCCGTGACACCGAGCGGGCGCTGGCCGGCTCGGGCATCGAGGTGCCCCCGCTCGACTCCTACGCGACCCTGCTCTGGGACTACTGGGAGCGCAACCTCGACCCGGACCTGCACAAGGACCGCTCGCTCGCGGCCGCCGTCCGCGGCAAGCGGGTCCTCATCACCGGTGGCTCGTCAGGCATCGGCGCCGAGGCGGCCCGGCAGGTCGCCGCCGCGGGCGGTGTCCCGATCATCGTGGCCCGCTCGCTGGACAAGCTCCTCGAGGTGCAGACCGAGATCCAGGAGGCGGGCGGCCAGTGCCACGTCGCGACCTGCGACCTGTCCGACCTCGAGGCGATCGACACCCTCGTCAAGGACGTGATCGACAACCACGGCGGCGTCGACTTCCTCGTCAACAACGCGGGCCGCTCGATCCGCCGCTCGATCAAGCTGTCGCAGGACCGCTTCCACGACCTCGAGCGCACCATGCAGCTCAACTACTTCGGCGCGGTGCGCCTCATCACCGGGTTCCTCCCGCAGATGACGGAGCAGCGCTTCGGCCACGTCATCAACGTCTCGTCGATCGGGGTGCAGACCGGCGTACCCCGCTTCTCCGCGTACGTCGCGTCCAAGGCCGCACTCGACGCGTACTCCCGGATCGCCGCCTCGGAGACGCTCGGGTCCGGCGTCACCTTCACCACCATCCACATGCCCCTGGTGCGCACGCCGATGATCGCGCCGACCAAGATGTACGACGCCTTCCCTGCCATCACGCCGAAGGAGGCCGGTGAGATGGTCTGCGAGGCGATCCGCTCACGGCCGAAGAACATCAACACCCGGCTCGGCACGACGGCGGAGGTGCTCTACGCCCTCGCGCCGAAGCTGGTGGACCAGGTCCTGCACCTCGCCTACCAGGTGTTCCCGGACTCCGCGGCAGCCAAGGGGCAGGGACAGGCCGAGGAGCCGACCCGGCTGTCGGGCGAGCAGCTGGCCATGGCGCACGTCCTCAAGGGCGTCCACTTCTGAGAACCGCGGGACCGGCCGGACCCCCGCGGGGCCCGGCCGGTCCGGTGCGATCGTCAGCTCAGCTGACGGTCACCGCCGCGTCGTCGACGACGAACGACGTCTGGAGCGAGGCATCCTCCGCCCCCGTGAGCTTCAGGGTCACGGTCGTCCCCGCGAACGACGCCAGGCTGAAGGACTTCTGCACGTACCCGGTGGCCTTGTTGAGGTTCGAGTACGTCGCCAGGGTCGTCGACCCGGCCGCCACGGTCAGCTTGTCGTAGGCAGAGGCGGTGGTGGTCTCGGCGCTGTCGATGTGCAGCCAGAACGTGAAGACGTAGCTGGAGCACCCTGCCGGCAGGGTCACCGACTGCGACAGCGTGTCGGTGTGGGTGGACCCGTAGCCGTTCATCCAGGCCTTCCACGATCCGCCGTGCGCGGCCTCACCGGTGCTGTTGTCGACGACCCCCGTGGAGGCCGTCCAGGGTGCGGCCGTGCCGGTCTCGAAGCCAGGGTTGCCGAGCTTCTGGCCGGGACTCGGACAGCTCCCGCCCGCAGCCGAGATCGTCCAGGCGAAGGTCGCCGAACCGGTCGCGTTGGTCGTGTCCTTGGCCGTCGCGGTGACGGAGAAGCTGCCCGCCGTGGTCGGCGTTCCGCTGATCAGGCCGCCCGTGCTGATGGCGAGTCCGGGCGGCAGCCCGGTCGCGGTCCAGGTGAGGGTCTGTCCGCTGGCCGAGTCCGTCGCGGTGAGCTGCTTGCTCACGGCTGTGCCCACGACCCCGCTCTGGCTGCCCGGGTTGGTCACGGTCACCGTGTTGCCGCCGGAGGTGTTAGTGACGATCGGGTGCGAGTTCTGGCAGCCCGCGGCGTCGTTGGAGTACGTGGCCTGCATCGCGTAGGAACCGGTCGCGAACGCCACGTTGACGGCCCCGCCGGTGCCTCCGGTGCCGACCCACGCGCACTTGTCCGCGTTCTCGTAGCCGGTGCTGTCGGTCCAGCCGCCCGCCGGGTTCTGGTCGGTGATGGTCTCCGAGTACTCGTGGCCCTCGACGATCGTCACGCCGTCGAGCGTGCCGGCAGCGCCGGCGTTCACGTAGTTCTGCCCGCAGCTCGTGCCGGCGTCGACCAGGTAGGGCAGGTTGGTGAAGGCGACGTCGCCGTAGGAGGAGGCCACGCCACCGCCCGTCAGGGTGGTGTCACCGTTCCAGTCGTGCCAGGCGCAGAAGTTGCCGCTCGCGGTGTTGAAGCCGTCCGGGTGCGTGCCGGTCGGCGACACCACGACGTACTGCGCGTTGCGGTTGCTCGCGGCCGTGGTGTTGCCGAAGTGCCCGGCGGCGGCCACCGCCTCGACGCCGATCTGGTGCCCGGTCGCGTTGCTGGGCGCGGCCACCGAGGGGTCGTACCAGACCCCGGCAAGGGTGCCTCCGGTCGGGTACCCGACGTGCGCGGAGCTGGCGGGGCAGCTGGTGGCGCCCGTCGCGACGCCCTGGCAGTACTGCGTCGCCACCCCGGACCACAGCTCGTTGTTGGTCCCGATGCCCTTCAGGAGCGCCTGCACCCTGGGCGCCAGGCCCTTGCTGTCGCCGGTGAGGGTCGTGTAGCCGTTCGCGTCCGTACCTGCCGTGCCCCACTGCGAGCCCCAGAAGACCACGTAGGTCTTCGGGGGGCCGGTGGTCACGCCGATCCCGTCGACAGCGCCGCCGTACGTGAGCGGACCGGAACCGGAAGCTGCCGCAGCCGCCTTGGGACCTCCGCTGCGGTGGGACGTGGCGAACTCCTTGGTCGGGTAGACCTTGGCCTGGCCGTGGCCGCTCGGGTGATCGCTCGAGGACGTCGAGCGCGGGGCGGCCTGGGCAGGAGCAGCGAGCACCAGGCTCGCCGCGGACAGCAGGGCGGCCGCAGCAGTGGTCGCGCCGAGACGGGTTCGGTGGCGCGACACCAGGGTTCGGGACAAGGGGAGCCTCTCGGTGGAAGGGGGTGCCGCCCGCGCAGGGTTGCGAGCGGGCGCACAACCTCCCACCTGGACGAACCCGGGAAAAGGTGTCTCGATCGGCTGAATCTGCTGTCTGATGCGGCTCTCTCAGGAAGGCCTCAGTCGGCCGTGGCGACCAGCTCCGACAGCGACTCGCGCAGGTGCTTGGCGAGCAGGTCGAGGTCGGGCACCGCGTCGGCGTCGGCCATCAGCCCGTAGACCACGGCGCCGTTGTAGCTCATGATCCCGATCGCGAGCTGGTGCTCGGGGGCGAGGAAGGCCAGTGGGACGAGCTCCTGCAGCTGCCGGCCGAGCATGTAGATCGGAAGCTGCGGCCCGGGGACGTTGGTGACCAGCAGGTTGTACAGGCGCGAGGAGAACCCGAGCCGGGAGGCTCGCGCCAGGATGGCCGGCGGCAGCGCGTTCTCGAGTGACGTGAGGACGGCAGCGCCCTCGGCCTGCTTGGACGACTTCAGGTCCTCCATCGCCTCACGCACCGCAGCGAGCCGTGCAGAGGGATCGGTGATGCCGACGGGCAGCGGCGCGTTCATGATGGCGATCTCGTTGCCGAGCGCGCCGCGCTTGGAGTCGGGACGCAGTGACACCGGGACGCACGCCCGCAGCGACAGTCCCTCGATAGGGACGTCGCGGTCCTGGAGGAACCGGCCGAGGGCGCCGGCGACTGCTGCGAGGACGACGTCGTTGACGGTCGCGCCGCCGGACGAGGCCTTCACCCTCTTGTAGTCAGCCAGGTCGGTCGACACCAGCGCCACCCGGCGGTGCGGTCCGGGCTTGTCGTTGAAGGGCGTCTTCGGGGCGGCGCTGATGAGCGGCTTGGCCGCATCGGCGAGCGCGGTGACCTTGCCGATGGTCGTGCGGACCGCCTTCTGCGGGTGCAGCGCGAGCCCGACGCCCTGCCCGGCGAGGTCGGCGACGTTGCGCACCAGCCCGAGCGCGCCGGTCGCGAGCAGGTCGACGGCACCTGGCGTGGGCTTGGGGGACCAGGCGGGCGGCGGCTCGTCCTGCACGTCGGGTGTGAGATCGAACAGCACCGACATCAGGTCGACGCCGCTGACGCCGTCGACCATCGCGTGGTGGGTCTTGGCGACCAGCGCCCAACGACCGCCCTCGAGGCCCTCGACGAGCCACATCTCCCACAGCGGCTTGGTCCGGTCGAGGCGCTGACCGATGACGCGGTCGACCAGGTTGAGCAGCTCGCGCTCGCCGCCGGGAGCCGGCAGGGCGGTGTGCCGGACGTGGTAGTCGAGGTGGAAGTGCGCGTCCTCGACCCAGACCGGGCGGCCGGTCCCGAGCGGCATCTGCTGCACCCGCTGGCGGTAGCGCGGAAGCCGTGGCAGGCGCGCGTCGAGGTGGGCGCGGAACGCCTCGATGGAGGGAGCGGGGCCGTCGAAGACGCCGAGCGCACCGATGTGCATGTGCGCGCCGTCCTCCTCCATGTGGAGGAACCCGGCGTCCACGGACGTCAGCCGGTCGAGGTGCCCCTGGTGCTCGTCAGTCATGGCAGCGAATCTGCCACGAAACGCACCTATCCGAGCAACCCGTGGCCCAGCCACCCGCCGCGCTGCACCCCGGGCAGCACGGCGAACAGCGCCGATCCGGTGTGCGTGACGTACTCGTTCAGGGCGTCGTTCGCTGCCAGGTTGGTCTGCACGGTCACGAAGCTCTTCGGGTCCCGCATGTACGCCATGAAGAACAGGCCCGCGTCGAGGTGGCCCAGCCCGTCGGAGCCGTCCACGAACGAGTAGCCGCGCCGCAGCAGCTCGGCGCCGCCGTTGACCGACGGGTGCGCCTGCCGGACGTGCGAGTGCATCGGGAGCTCCCGAGGCGTCAGAGGATCGCGCTCGCTCGACAGCCCGAGCGGCGCGCCCGTGCCCTTGTGCCGGCCGATCGTCTGCTCCTGCTCCTGGAGCGAGGTCCGGTCCCACCGCTCGATCGTCATGGCGATCCGGCGGACCACGAGGTAGGAACCGTCGACCAGCCAGGTCGGGCCCTCCGCTGGCCTCACGAAGACGTCGCTGACGGCGTTGCTGGTGCCGTCCTTGAAGCCGAACAGGTTGCGGGGCGTCTGCTGCGCCTTCGACGTCGACGACGTGCGCCCGAAGCCGAGCTGCGACCAGCGGACGGCGGCGGTGCCGTGCGCGAGCCGGACCAGGTTGCGGATCGCGTGCACCGCGACCTGCGGGTCGTCGGCGCAGGCCTGGACGACCAGGTCTCCGCCGGAGATCACCTCGCGGAGCGCGTCGCCGGCGAAGCGTGGCAGGTCCTTCAGCGTCGCGGGTCGCGCGATGCCGACCTTGTCGAGCAGCGACCCGCCGACGCCGACCGTGACGGTGAGGCGGCCCGCGGTCAGGCCCAGCGCCTCGCCGGTGTCGTCGGGGGGTGCGACGTCGACCGCCGGCAGCGCCCCGCCGCCGATCTGCTTGCCGCTCGTCATCCGCTCGACCGCGGCCGTCCACGCCCTCATCAGCGAGACGAGCGCGCCCTTGTGCGTGGTCGTCAGGTCGAGCGCGGCGACGTGGAGGTGATCCTGCTGCGGCGTGAGGATGCCGCTCTGGTGCCTGCCGAAGAACGGGTGGGTGGCCGGCTGCTCCGCCGACGCGCTGTGCCTCTCGAGCACGCCCGCGGTCGCGGCGACGCCGGCCGCGCCGGCGAGGCCGAGCAGGGAGCGGCGGGACAGCTGCGGCACGTGAAGCTCCAGGCACTGGTTAGGGAACCCTCACCTTACCCCTCACTCGCGAGGCTGGTGCCGGGCCGCGATGCCGTTCCTGGTGACCGAGCTGCAGCGGGTCCTCGGCCTTCCGACATCCCGCGGATCGGGTCGACAGGGCAGGATGAAGGAGTGCGCACCCCTCTCGCCCTGATCGTGCCCCTCGCCCTCGTCGCGGCCTGCTCCTCCGGCAGCGGCGGGAACAGGCAGTCGCTCGAGGCCACCTCGGCGCCGACGACGTCGGCCAGCAGCGCGGCGCCGGCGCCGACGTCCTCGGACGTGCCGAACACCGCCACGACCAAGGCGCCGGCCGCGGCCGCCACCACGGCAAGGACGAGCGGTACGACGACGAGCACGGCTGCCGTCGCCCCGCTGAGCACGAAGGCTCCCGGGACGACTGCTCCGTCCAAGGCAACCGCCGCCGGCGACTACACCTACACGTCCAGCGGGACCGTCACGATCGGCACGTCACCACAGGACGCCAAGGGGTCGCAGACCCTGACGATCTCGCCGCTGAAGAACGGCATCCAGCACTCGACGATCCACAGCGACAGCACCGGCGACACCGAGGAGGACATCGTCGTCCGCGACACCGGCAGCTATGCCGCGTCGCTCAAGCTCACGTCGCCGGCGTTCACCAAGGAGTTCCGTCCCGCGACTCCCGTGCTGCTGATGCCCGACCCGGCGGCGGTCGGGAAGTCCTGGTCCTGGGCGGTCACCTCGACCGACGGCGCGACCCATGCCACCGGCACCAACAAGCTCATCCGCAAGGAGACGCTGACCATCGGCGGCAAGAAGATCCCGACCGTCGTCCTGCAGACCCACCTCGTGCTCACCGGTGACGTGAGCTACGACGCCCAGCTGACGACGTGGTGGGCGCCCGACTACCGGCTCCCGGTGAAGACGCACACGGTCGGCAAGGGCATGTACAGCGGCATCCCGTTCAAGACCGACATCACCGCCGTGATGACCTCGGTCAAGCCGCACTAGTGCGGGCCGTCACGCTCCCGTCCTTCGGCGGCCCCGAGGTCCTCACCGTTGCCGACGTCCCCGACGCCACAGCCGGTCCCGGTGAGGTCCTCGTCGACATCGCGGCGACCGCCGTCAACCGGGCCGATCTCCTTCAGCGGCAGGGGTTCTACAACCCTCCGCCCGGCGCCTCGCCCTACCCCGGACTCGAGTGCTCCGGCACGATCAGCGCCCTCGGTGACGGCGTGGAGGGTTGGGCGGTGGGAGACCAGGTCTGCGCCCTGCTGTCCGGAGGCGGGTACGCCGAGAAGGTGGGCGTCCCGATCGGTCAGCTGCTCCCGGTGCCGGCCGGGGTGTCGCTGGTCGACGCTGCCGCGCTGCCCGAGGTCACGTGCACCGTCTGGTCCAACGTCTTCCAGCTCGCTGCCCTGCAGCCCGGTGAGCAGCTGCTGGTCCACGGCGGCACCTCCGGCATCGGCACCTGCGCCATCCAGCTCGCGGCCCGGCACGGCGCGACCGTGACGGTGACCGTCGGGTCGGCGGCGAAGGCGGAGCGTGCTCTGGAGCTCGGCGCCACGAGGGCCGTCCTCTACAACGACGCGGACTTCGTCGAAGCGGGACCGTTCGACGTCATCCTCGACAACATGGGAGCCAAGTACCTCGCCCGCAACGTGAAGGCGCTCGCTACGAACGGCCGCCTGGTCGTGATCGGCATGCAGGGCGGGGTCACGGGCGAGCTCGACCTGTCCCAGCTGATGGCCAAGCGCGCGGCGGTCCACGCCACCTCCTTGCGGGCGCGGCCGCTCGAGGAGAAGGCGGCCATCGTCGGCGCGGTCCTCGCCGGTGTCTGGCCGGCCGTCGAGGCGGGCGAGGTGAAGCCGGTCATCGACCGGGTGCTTGCCCTCGACGAGGTCGCCGAGGCGCACCGCGTCGTCGAGGAGTCCGGCCACATCGGGAAGGTCCTGCTCACGACATGAGGTTCACCGCCGAGCTGATGCTCCACGGCAAGACCGCCACCGGTTTCGTCGTCCCGGACTCGGTCGTCGACGAGCTCGGCAGCGGCAAGAAGCCCGCCGTCTCGGTGACGATCAACGGTCACACCTACCGGTCCTCGATCGCCTTCATGGGCGGCCGATTCCTGCTCGGCGTCAGCGCCGACAACCGCGCGGCGGCGGACGTCTCCGCCGGTGACGTCGTCGACGTGGAGGTCGTCCTCGACACCGCGCCCCGTGTCATCGAGGTTCCCGCCGACCTGGCGAAGGCCATGACGAAGCCGGCGAGGGCCTTCTGGGACACGCTGTCCTACAGCCACCAGCGGGCCTACGCCGAGGCGGTCACCGGCGCGAAGAAGGAGGAGACCCGCGCGAAGCGGGTCGCCGACACCGTCGCCAAGCTCGAGGCCGGCACGCCCCGCTAGACCTGTTGCGTCCGCTCGACCCTCGCGTGCGGATGGCCGGCGGAGCGGACGCTAGAGGCGCGGGCCGCGTCCGAAGGCGCCGGACTCGGTGATCGCCGCCGAGAGGGGGCGGACCAGCTCGCGCAGCCGCGCGGCGGCCTCCTCGCCGATCCGCTCCCAGGGGGCGAGGGCGAGCTCGTCGGTCTGCAGCTCGATGGCCTCGCGGCGCTCCCTGCCCTCGGCGGTGAACTGCCCCTCGGCGTCGAGCCAGCCGCGCTCGGCCAACGAGACGGCCGCCGCCTCCCACTCCTCGTCGGAGTAGGCGCGGGTGGCCTGCAGCGCCTTGCGGCCCCAGGTGTCGTTCATCGCGACGTGCAGGACGGCGGCCTCGAGCCCCGTGAGGCCGGCGCCGACGAGGGCGGCGATGTGGCCGTCGCCGCGGTACTCGCGCAGCAGGGTGATGGCGTGCCAGAGGACGAGGTGGTCGGGCTCCGGCCACTCGAGGCCGGCGTGCGCGGCGTAGAGCGGGCGGCCGTAGGGGGTGCAGGCTGAGGCCGCCTCGCGCGCGATGTCGGCGGCCTCCTTGGTGTCCGCGAGCAGGTCGCCGCACATCCGCTGCAGAGCCACGTCGGCGCCCTTCAGCCGCGCGGCGAGGACGGCCTCGGGCGTCGTGATGTCCCACACGCCGGCGATGCCGAACTGGCAGGCCAGGGCGCTGAAGTTGAAGAAGGTCGCCTGCACGGTCTGCCAGGTCACCGCGCCCATCGCGGCCGCGCGCGCCGGGAAGTACCCGACCGCTGCGTTGGCGCTCGCGTCGAGGCCGAGCGCGAGGTACTGCTCCTTCGCCTCGGGCGCGAAGTAGACCATCGCGTGGTAGGCCTCGGTGGTGCGCCAGGTCTTGCGGGCGACGTCAGGGTTCATGCGGTCATCCGACCACACCGGTCACGCCGGGGCGCGCCACTCCCTGCGCAGCAGCCCGTAGACCCAGGAGTCCGACACCTCGCCGTTCACGATGCAGTCCTCCCGCAGCGTCCCCTCGCGGACGAACCCGAGCTTCTCCAGCACCCGGGCCGACGCGGCGGTGCGGGTGTCGGTCTCGGCCTGGACCCGGTTCAGGTCGAGCACGGCGAAGGCCCACGCCAGCAGCGCACCGGCGGACTCCGTCGCACAGCCGTGGCCCCTGGCCGCAGCGCGAACAGGTCGTCCGCGTCCGCCTCGTCGAAGGGCCGCAACCGCAACCGCGGCGTGAGCAGCGTCGGGGCGGGGAGTGACATTCGCGCGGCCGTCAGCCGACGCGGTGCTTCTGGAGCTGCACACCGGTGCCGCTGGCCAGCGCGGCGGCGGCCGGCGCGAGCTCCGCGACAGTGAGGGTTCTCATGGTCAGGTCGACGCCAGCGGGGAACGCCACCCATCGGTCTGGGGTTGGATGAGGTCATGAGCGACGAGGAGCAGCAGAGCATCGTGGTGGTCGGCGAGGACGGTCAGCAGATCGTGGTGCCGCCGGCGACCGGTGACGAGGAGAAGAACCCGGCCGACATGGTCGAGCAGCCCGCCAAGGTCATGCGCATCGGCTCGATGGTGAAGCAGCTGCTCGAGGAGGTCCGCGCCGCCCCCCTCGACGACAGCGCCCGCACGCGACTGGCGGACATCTACCGCTCGTCCATCAAGGAGCTCGAGGAGGGGCTGGCCCCCGAGCTGCGCGAGGAGCTCGAGCGCCTCACCCTCCCGTTCACCGATGGCACACCGCCGTCGGACGCCGAGCTCCGCATCGCCCAGGCGCAGCTCGTCGGGTGGCTGGAGGGCCTGTTCCACGGGATCCAGACCGCGCTGTTCGCCCAGCAGATGGCCGCCCGGGTGCAGCTCGAGCAGATGCGCGGCGGTCGGCCGCAGCTCCCGCCCGGCCTGCCGGCGATGGAGCCGACCCCTGGTCAGAGCGCCGGCGGCCAGTACCTCTAGAACCAGCGGGCGAGGACCTGGGCGACACCGTCGTCGTCGTTGCTCGCGGCGACCTCGTCGGCGGCTGCGAGCACCTCCGGGTGCGCGTTCGCCACGGCGACCGAGTGGCCGGCCCAGCCGAGCATCGGCAGGTCGTTCGGCATGTCGCCGAAGGCGATGACGTCCACTGCCGACAGGCCGCGCTCGTCCGCGAACGCCGCGAGGCCGCTGGCCTTCGAGACGCCCTCGGCGGACATCTCGAGCAGCCCGTCGTGGGAGGAGTGCGTGAGGGTCGCTCCTCCCTCGACGGCGGCATGGGCTGCGGCCAGCAGGTCGTCAGGACCGATGGCCTCGTGACGCGCGAGCAGCTTCACGACGTCGTCGGTCAGCAGCTCCTCGATGGGCGCCGCGGCGAGCGGGTCGTCGGAGTCCCAGCGGGGCACGTACGACGGCTCGTGGGCGAAGCCGGAGTGCAGCCGCTCGACCGCGAACGCGATGCCGGGGATTGCCTCGCGCAGCGCGGCCACGACGTCCCGGGCGGAGGTCGGTGACAGCAGCGACGACCGCAGGACCTGCTCGGTGTGCAGGTCGTAGGCGAGCGCTCCGTTGGCGCAGATCGCGACCCCGTGATGGCCTGTCATGTCGGAGATCTGCTTCATCCAGCGAATGGGGCGACCAGTCACCATGACGAACGGGACGCCCGCCCTCTCGACCGCGTCGAGCGCCGCGACGGTCCGGGCCGAGATGGTGCCGTCCGACCGGACGATCGTGCCGTCCAGGTCGGAGGCGACCAGCCGAGGGGTCACGCCGGCGTGAGCTCCGTGACGCCCCCGAGGAACGGCCGCAGGGCGACCGGCACGTGCACCGAGCCGTCGGCCCGCTGGTGGACCTCGAGCAGGACCGCGATGGTCCGGCCCACGGCGCACATGGTCCCGTTGAGGGTGGCGGCGACCTGAGGGGATCCGTCGACCCGGTGCCGGATGCCCAGGCGGCGGGCCTGGAAGTCGGTGCAGTTCGACGTGGAGGTCAGCTCGAGCCAGCGCTCCTGCGACGGCAGCCACGCCTCGTTGTCGAACTTGCGGGACGCCGAGGAGCCGAGGTCGCCGGCCGCGACGTCGATGGTCCGGAACGTCAGCTCGAGGTCGGTGAGGAAGCCCTTCTCCTGCTCGAGCAGCCGGTCGTGCTCGGCCTCCGCGTCGGCGAGCGCGACGTTGGAGAAGAGCTAGACCATGTCGAACTGGTGAACGCGGATGATGCCGCGGGTGTCATTGCCGAGGCTGCCGGCCTCGCTACGGAAGCACGACGAGAAGCCGGCGTAGCGGGCAGGGACCTGGTCCAGGACCTCGTTCGAGTGGTAGGCCGCGAGAGGCACCTCCGACGTGCCGACCAGGTAGAGGTCGTCCGCCTCGAGCTTGTAGACCTCGGCTGCGTGGGCACCGAGGAAGCCGGTGCCCTCCATCGCCTCCGGCCGGACGAGAGCAGGGGCGATGACGGGGGTGAACCCGGCGGCGACGGCTCGGGCCATCGCCATGTTGACCAGGGCCAGCTCCAACAGCGCACCCTGGCCGGTGAGGAACGCGAACCGCGATCCCGAGACCTTGGCGCCGCGCTCGGTGTCGATGGCCTTGAGGACCTCGCCGACGGCGAGGTGGTCCCTCACCTCGAAGTCGTACGTCGGGACCTCGCCGGTCTGGGAGAGCACGACGAAGTCCTGCTCGCCGCCGGGGGGCGTCGACGGGTGCACGACGTTCGGCACGGCCAGGTGGGCGGCGCGGAGCGCGTCGTCCGCAGCGCCCTGCGCAGCCTCGGCCTCCTTGACCTCGGCGGCGAGGGCCTTGGCGCGCTCGAGCACCGCCGGCCGCTCCTCGGCTGAGGCGCTTCGGACCGACGCCGAGACCTCCTTCTGCGCCCCCCGCAGGTTGTCGGCGGCGCTCACCGCCTCGCGACGGGCGGTGTCGGCAGCGAGCAGCGCATCGACCAGGGCAGGGTCGTCGCCGCGCGCCAGCTGGGAAGCGCGGACCCGGTCGGGGTCGTCGCGCAGGAGCTTGAGGTCGATCACGCGGCTCAGGCTATCGGCGGGAGAAGCGGCCGCGCTTCGTCGTTTCGACCTCGGCGACCTCGCGCGGCTGGACCGCGGTCCGGTTCGCGTACCCGATCGCCTGCTGCTCCTCGGGGCTCAGCGAGTGGTCGGAGTCGCCGGCCTTCACGCCCTTGGCGTAGGTGCGCGTCTCGGACCGGCCGTTGATGGACGTGATGACGATGCCGTCGCCGGCGTCGTCGAGCAGCGCCGCGCTGAAGGACAGCCGGCCACCCATGTCGCCGAACGCGTCGTACCGGACGACCGCGACGTGCCGCAGCGCGTCCGACAGGTCGGCGCGGGCCGCGGCCAGGTCCTCGCGGAGGTGCCCGACGTCCGTACGCAGCCCCTCGACCTCGCGGTGCTGGCGGGTCACCGACTCCACGAAGGTGGCCCCGTGGTCACCGCCGGTGAGGACGTCGTGGGCCAGGGTCAGGTTGCGGACCCGCACCAGCATCGCGGCGCTGAAGCCGAGCGAGAGGACCGCGACACCTGCCGCCGACAGGGTCACGACCTGGGCGGTGTCGGTGTCGAGCAGCACGCGGTCGAGACTAGCCTTCCGACGTGGACCGGGATGCGGCGTCGGCGCTGCTGCAGGCAGTCGCTCAGGGGAGCGTCACCCCCGAGCAAGCGCTGGACCGCTTCGCGACGGCGCCCTACGACCAGCTCGCCCACTCCCTCGTCGACACGCACCGGGCGCTGCGGACGGGTGACCCCGAGGTCGTGTACGCCGAGGGCAAGACGACCCAGCAGGTCCTGGACAACGTCACGGCCCTGCGCGCCCACAGCGACCGGGTGCTCGTCACCCGCTGCTCGCCCGAGACCGCGATCGCCCTGGGCGGCGAGGGACGGACAGTGCTGGTCGGAACAGCGAAGCAGCCGCGCGGCACCGTGGCGGTCCTGGCGGCGGGTACGTCCGACGGTCCCGTCGCCGAGGAGGCAGCCATCACGGCCGAGGCCTTCGGCGCGCACGTGGTGCGGGTCGACGACGTGGGGGTCGCCGGGCTGCACCGGCTGATCACGGCCCGGGAGGTGCTCGACACGGCCGACGTGCTGGTCGTCGTCGCCGGCATGGAAGGTGCGCTGCCCTCGGTGGTCGGTGGCC
>JAODNF010000353.1 GCA_025464915.1 Frankiales bacterium
CTCGTCACGAAGGACCTGCCCCTGCGGGTGAAGGCGGCATCGATCGGGCTGACCGCGCAGGAGTACCGCGCGGAGCTCGCTACCACCACCGGCCACACCGGAATGGCTGAGCTCACGGTCGAGGCCAAGGAGCTCGACGCCCTGTACGACGAGGGTCGCATCGAGCTGGAGGAGGCGCGCGAGCTCCCGACCCACACCGGCCTGGTCCTGCTGTCCGACAGGGGATCCGGCCTCGGCCGGGTCGCGCCCGACAAGTCGGTGAGGCTGGTCCGGGGGGACCGCGACGTGTTCGGCGTGCACGGCCGCAGCGCGGAGCAGCGGGTCGCGATCGAGCTGCTCCTCGACCAGGAGATCGGCATCGTGTCGCTCGGTGGACGGGCCGGCACGGGCAAGTCCGCGCTCGCGCTGTGCGCCGGCCTCGAGTCGGTCCTCGAGCGGCGGGCGCAGAAGAAGATCGTCGTGTTCCGACCGTTGTACGCCGTGGGCGGCCAGGAGCTCGGCTACCTGCCGGGCGACGCCTCCGAGAAGATGGGTCCGTGGGCGCAGGCCGTCTTCGACACCCTCGGTGCGCTGGTGCAGCCCGAGGTCGTCGAGGAGGTGATGGCCCGCGGCCTGCTCGAGGTGCTGCCGCTCACCCACATCCGCGGCCGGTCGCTCCACGACGCGTTCGTCATCGTCGACGAGGCGCAGTCCCTCGAGCGCGGTGTGCTCCTCACCGTGCTCTCCCGCCTCGGCCAGGGATCGCGCGTGGTGCTCACCCACGACGTCGCCCAGCGCGACAACCTGCGGGTCGGACGGCACGACGGTGTTGCGGCCGTCATCGAGGCGCTGAAGGGCCACCCGCTGTTCGCCCACGTCACGCTGACCCGTTCCGAGCGGTCCCCGATCGCCGCCCTCGTCACCGAGATGCTCGAGGACCTGCCGCTGTAGAAATCTGTCGGTACCCGGACATCGCGGACGGGCAGGTCCTGTCGTACAGTGTGTGCAGGTCGCAAGCGACCGCGAGCCCCGAGGCCCGCTCTTCCCTGCTGGGTGGGACGAGCGGGCCTCGGCCTTTCCTGATCCGGCTCAGCCGGGTCGCGTCATCCGCAGGACGTCGAGCGCCTCGTCCAGCTGCTCCGCGGTGAGCCTGCCGGCCTCGACGTACCCGCGCTCCTCGACGACCTCGCGGATGGTCCGGCCCTCGGCAACGGCCTGCTTCGCGACGCTCGCGGCCTCCTCGTAGCCGATGAAGCGGTTGAGCGGCGTGACGATCGACGGGGACGACTCCGCGAAGCGGCGCATCCGGTCCACGTCGGCGGTGAGGCCGTCGACGCAGCGGTCGGCGAACAGTCGGGACACGTTGGCGAGCAGCCGGACCGACTCGAGCAGGTTGCGGGCCATGACCGGCAGCATCACGTTGAGCTCGAGGTTGCCGGCGGCGCCGGACCAGGCGACGGCGGCGTCGTTCCCGACGACCTGCGCGACGACCTGCACCATCGCCTCGGCGAGCACCGGGTTTACCTTGCCGGGCATGATGCTCGAACCCGGCTGCAGGTCCGGCAGGTGCACCTCGGCCAGGCCGGTGTTGGGGCCGGAGGACAACCACCTCAGATCGTTCGCGACCTTGTTCAGCCCCACGGCGACGGTGCGGAGCACGCCGCTCAGCTCGACGAGGGAGTCGCGAGCGCCCTGGGCCTCGAAGTGGTTCCTGGCCTCGGTGAGGGGCAGGCCGGTGCGCCGTGCCAGGTCGCTGATCACGGCGGCCGCGAAGCCGGGCGGCGTGTTGATGCCGGTCCCCACGGCGGTGCCGCCCAGGGGGAGCTCGCACACCCGGGGGAGGACGGACTGCAGCCGCTCCGTTCCGTAGCGGACCTGTGCCGCCCATCCGGACAGCTCCTGCCCGAACGTCACCGGCGTCGCATCCATCAGGTGCGTGCGACCCGACTTCACGGTGTCGACGTGCTCGGATGCCTTGCGCTCCAAGGCTTCTGCCAGATGTGCGAGGGCCGGCGTCAGGTCGTCGGTCACGGCCTGGGCGGCCGCCACGTGGATCGCTGTCGGGAACGTGTCGTTGCTGCTCTGGCTGGCGTTGACCTCGTCGTTGGGGTGCGTCCCCGACAGCGTCGACAGGACCTCGTTGACGTTCATGTTGGTGCTCGTGCCCGAGCCGGTCTGGAAGACGTCGAGAGGGAACTGGTCGGCGTGCTCTCCCGCCGCGACCGCGTCGGCGGCAGCCGAGATCCGGTCGGCGACCTCCTGGGGGAGCACCCCGAGCGAGGCGTTGGCGCGGGCGGCCGAGCCCTTCACCAGGGCCAGCGCCCGGACCAGAGCGGGCTCGACGCGCTGACCGCTGATCGGGAAGTTGTCGATGGCTCGCTGCGTCTGCGCCTTCCAGAGCGCGTCGTCGGGCACCTCGACGTCGCCGAGGGAGTCGTGCTCCCGCCGGGTCATGCCCGCGCCGCCTCGTCCTCCGAGGGCTCCGCCGGCACGCCTGGTGGGCCCGGGACGCCGCGGATGGTGGCGACCGCGGCGTTGACCGCAGCGACCAGCGGCACCGCGAAGATCGCGCCGGGCAGCCCGCCGAGGACCGCGCCGACGGCCAGTGTCAGTGCGATGCCCATCGGGTGCAGCGAGACGTGCTTGCCGACCACGAACGGCTGGAGCACGTGGCTCTCGACCTGGTTGGAGATCGTCAGCATGACGAGCACGACCACTGCCGCCGTCGGGCTGTCCGCCACGAGCGTGACGAGCACGGCCAGGCCGCCGAACACGATCGCGCCGATGAGCGGGACGAAGGCACCGATGAACACCAGCACGGCGAGGGGCGCCACGAGCGGCGCCCCGACGAAGTAGAGGGTGACTCCGAGCACCACCCCGTGGAAGGTCGCGACGAGGAAGGTGCCCGTGACGTAGCCCGACACCGTGTGCCACATCCGGTCGCCGACCTGGTCCACGAGCACCCTGTGCCGGTCAGGGAAGAGCGCCGTGAGCCAGCGCCACACCTGGGGCCCGTCGTAGAGCAGGAAGATCGTGAGGAAGAGCGTCAGCACGACGGCTGTCAGCGTCTCGAACGCCTTCTTGCCCGCGTCGACGACGCCGCTCACGACCTCGCCCTGGTTGCCGCGCAGGAGGTCCTGCAGCGAGCCGACGTTGAGCCCGTCGACGGTGCTCTGCCGCAGGTTCAGCGGCCCGTTGACCAGCCAGTCCTTCGTGTCCCCCACGAGCTGGTCGACGGAGGCGACCAGCTGGTCGTACTCGGCCGACGCCCGGTTGATCACGAACGCCGTGACCGAGCCCAGGACGACGAGCGCGAGCAGCACCGTCAGGACGGCGGCGAAGGAGCGTGGGACCCGCAGCCGTTCGAAGCGCACCTGCACGGGCCGCAGCAGTGCGGTGAGCAGGATGGCCACCGAGAGCGGGATCGTCGCGAGCTCGAGCCGCTGGTAGAGCGTGCCGAGCTGCATGAGCAGGAAGCCGATCACCAGCAGCCGCCAGGACCAGCCGGCGGCGTCCTTCAGCGTCTGCGGCACGCGCTCGTCGCTCACAGCGTCGTGTCTACCCGATCGGGCGCCGCCTGACCGCCACCGCCGTCCCCAGCAGCAGGAGCGCAGCGATGGCGAGTGCCGTGCTGGCTCCGGTCGCGGCCAGCCCCTGACCGCCGCCCTGGTGCCCGGTCCGAGGCGGGGTCGCCTTCGGAGGTACGGCCTTCGGCGGCGTCACCGACGCGGCGCAGACCTTCGTGCGCAGTCGCGGACCGGCTGTCTGCATGCTGGCGTAGGTCCCGTCGGTGTCCTTCAGGCCCGCCTGGGCCGGCCAGGTGAGGAGCATCCGGCCGCACTGGTCCTGGGCGATGCCGTTGACGTCGGTCGAGCGGCCGCACGCGAACCCGTTCAGCGTCGCGGTGGTGCCTTGCACGCAGGCGCCCATGAGGGCGCTGGCCGTCCCCTTCTCGACGACGACCCTCGACAGCGGGACCGTCGCGACGTGCGGGTGGGCCGAGAGCGCGTCCGGCACGTAGGCGGCCTGCGAGAGCCAGGTCTTGTCGGCCAGGCCGTGGTAGTAAGCCAGCCCGATGCGACCCGCGGAGCCCGCGACGATGTGCGGCAGGATGTTGCCCGTCCCGCCGGAGGGGGCGACCGTCAGCGGCGCCGACCACGTTACGAGGTCCTTCGAGTGCACGACCTTGATCGCGGCACCGTCGTAGTCCGGGTAGTCGTGAAGCGACTCGGGGTACGCGACGTAGAACGTGCCGTCGTCGCCGATCGCCCCGGGTGCGAGCTGCATGCCGGTGATCCGTCCCTTCGCCGTGTCGTCGACCGCGAGCGAGGGCTGCCAGCCGCCGAGGGTCTCGGTCTTGTCGGGGTCGGCGCTCACGACCCACACCCGGTTGGCCGCGACGACGTTGACCTCTACCGGGTTGGCCGCGCACCCGCCGACCGGCGAGGAGCGGCTGCCGAAGACGACGGACACCTTCCCGGTCTTCTGGTTCACGACGATGTTGGACGGGCCGCCCGAGTCGGCGCACTGCAGGTCGAGGTAGTCC
>JAODNF010000406.1 GCA_025464915.1 Frankiales bacterium
CTGCCGCCCTGGCCGAGTCCCGCGCCAGGCTGGCCGCCCAACGGGCCGCCGCCGCACGCGCCGCCGCGGCTCAGGCAGCTGCTCAGAAGGCTGCGGCGGCGAAGGCGCAGGCCGCCGCGAGGGCCCGGGCTCAGCAACAGCAACAGCAGCAGCAGCCGGTCGCCACGTCCGGCGGCAGCTGACGGAGCCTCGGCCGCAGGACGTCCGCTCAGGTGGCCATCTGCACGCTCGGGGCGAGCGGACGCAAGGGAGCTAGCGGGCCTTGCCGCGGGGGACGCGGGTGGGCATCGGGCCCTTGGGGATCGGCAGCGGCGCGTTGGTGCGCAGCGCCTTCAGGCGGGCGTCGAGCACGTTGACCTGGGCCGGCTTGATGTTGCGGGGGAGCCGCAGGAAGTGCTTCTCCAGCCCCTTCAGCGGGACCTGGCCCTCGCCGTCGCCGACCGTCACGTCATAGACCGGGGTGTCGCCGACCACGCGGGCGAGGTTGCGCTTCTCGGCACCGATCACCGAGCGGACCCGCTGCGGGTTGCCCTCGGCGACGAGCACGATGCCGGGGCGGCCGATGACGCGGTGGACGAGGTCCTGCTCCTTGGTGAAGCCGACGGCCGGCGTCACGCGCCAGTTGCCGCGCATGTTCTGCAGGATCGCGGCCGCGGCCCCGAGCTGGCCGTCCACCTGGGCGTACGCGGCCTTCTGCACGCGCCGGCCGAAGACGGCGGCGGTGATGAGGACGGCGAACAGCACGCCGATGATCGGCACGAAGATCGTCTGACCGGTCAGCACGCCGAGGAGCACGAACACGGCCATCGTGAGCAGGAAGGCCGCGATGACCAGCGGTAGCATCTTCGGGTCTGCCTTGCGCGTCATCGAGAACGCGGCCTTGATCTGCTGCAGCCGTTCGCGACGGGAGGGACCCGTGCGCTTCGGCTTCGGCGTCCCGCCCTTGCCGGCGTTCTTCTTGCGTCCCAGTGCCATGGGCGTCAAGGCTATCCGGCCCGGCGGGCTGCCCGGGCGGCCCGCTCCTCGGCGTCGGCCCGCTCGGCGTCTTCGAGGGTCGGGGCGGTGCCACCGAGGGAGGCCGGCATCCACCAGGCGCCGTCCTCGGGGCGGTCGGAGTAGGTCCGCCGGGCGTCCTCGAGCAGGACCTGCATCCTGGCCTTGAGGTCCTTGGTCGCCAGGGTGATGTCGGTCTCGGTGATTGCGTAGGGCTCGCCGACGATGATCCGGATCGGGACGTGGTTGCGCTTCAGCGCCTTCGGCCGGCCCTTGGTCCACACCCGCTGCGAACCCCAGACGATCACGGGGATGATCGGCACGCCGGCGTCGGTGGCCATCCGGACCGCGCCGTTCTTGAACTCCTTGAGCTCGAAGCTCTGGCTGATCGTGGCCTCGGGGAACACGCCGACGAGCTCGCCCGCCTTCAGGGTGTCGACGGCTGCGCTGAACGCGCCGGAGCCGGCCTCGCGGTCGACGGGGATGTGCTTCATGCCGCGCATCAGGGGGCCGGAGACTCTGTGCTCGAAGACCTCCTT
Source organism: Frankiales bacterium (assembly GCA_025464915.1). Lineage (GTDB taxonomy): Bacteria > Actinomycetota > Actinomycetes > Mycobacteriales > SCTD01 > RYN-111. Next base: position 1,533 of record JAODNF010000406.1, read on the forward strand.
CTTCGCCATGAACCGCACCAGCCGCTTGTGCGGCCGGAAGGCGAAGCCGGCGAGGGCGAAGTCGAGGTAGCCGACGTGGTTCATGGCCACCACGCCGCCGCCGGAGCGGGGGACGAGCTCGGCGCCCGTGACGTCGAACTTCAGGCCGAGGTAGGCGAAGACGCCGCGGGCGAACCCGACGACGGAGCGGTAAACGGGTTCGGCCATGCGGCCAACGCTAGCCCCTACTGGGCAGCGAGCTCCCGCGAGCGGGCGCGCAGGATCGCGCGGTCCATCGCGGCGTCCGCCTCGCGGCGGCTCTTGGCGCGCTGGGTGTCGGCGGACATGGACGCCCAGGCGTTCTGGCGGGCGGAGCGCTGACCACCGTGCGGCAGGACGGTGAGGAGAACGGTCTCGAGGTTGCGCAGGAGCGGGAGTGTGGGGAACACGACTGCCTCCGATGGGGTCGCTCCCATCGTGGGCGCCGTATGTAACAGGCGCGTGACTCGTCCGTGAATGGTGCGTGTGGGTTAGCGCACGGGCCGCGGGAGGAACACGTCCCGCCTGGTCGCCCCTGACCGAGCCTCAGACAGTGGCGCGCGCGGCCACGGCGGCCTCGTACAGGCGGCCGGCGCGGTAGCTCGAGCGGACAAGCGGGCCGCTCATGACGCCGGCGAAGCCGATCTCCTCGGCCTCCTCGCGCAGCGCGACGAACTCCTCCGGCTTCACCCAGCGCTCGACAGGGTGGTGCCGCTTGCTCGGCCTCAGGTACTGGGTGATCGTCACGAGCTCGGTCCCGGCGTCGTGCAGGTCCTGCAGCGCCTCGCTGATCTCCGCGCGGGTCTCGCCCATGCCGAGGATCAGGTTGGACTTCGTGACCAGGCCGGCCGCGCGCGCCTGCGTGATGACGTCGAGCGAGCGCTCGTAGCGGAACCCTGGCCGGATCCGGCGGAAGATCCGCGGGACCGTCTCGACGTTGTGGGCGAGGACCTCCGGCCGGCTGGCGAAGACCGTCGCGAGCAGGTGGGGCTCGGCGTTGAAGTCGGGGATGAGCAGCTCGACCTTCACGCCGTCGACGGCCTGGTGGACGAGGCGCACCGTCTCGGCGTACAGCCAGGCGCCCCCGTCCTCGAGATCGTCACGGGCGACGCCAGTGATGGTCGCGTACCGCAGCCCCATCTTCTGCACGGACTCCGCGACCCGGCGTGGCTCGTCGGTGTCGTAGCCGGCGGGCTTGCCGGTGTCGATGTTGCAGAAGTCGCAGCGCCGCGTGCACTGGTCGCCGCCGATGAGGAAGGTCGCCTCGCGGTCCTCCCAGCACTCGTAGATGTTGGGGCAGGCCGCCGCCTCGCAGACGGTGTGCAGGCCCTCGCGCTTCACCAGGCCCTTGAGGTCGGTGTACTCCGGCCCCATGACGGCCCGGGTCCTGATCCACTCGGGCTTGCGCTCGATCGGCGTCTCGCTGTTGCGCACCTCGAGGCGCAAGAGCTTGCGGCCCTCGGGTGCGATCGTCATGGCTCCTAGGCTAACGCCGTGCGCATGCTCTACCTTCCCGTCGCCGACCTGCCGGCTCTCGAGGCCGACCCCGACGTCGCCGCCCTCTGGTTCGCCGATCTCGACCCGGTCGACATCGGGCACGCCTGGCACGGCCTGCACGTGCTGCTCAACGGGTCGGCGTGGGGCGGCTCGCCGCCGCTCTACGACGCGGTCCTCGGCGGGACGCCCGTCGGCGACCCCACCTCCTACGAGCCGATCCGCTTCGTGGCCCCCGCCGACGTGAAGGCCGTGGCCGCCGCGCTGCCGCCGGCGCCCGAGCTCATCTCGAGGTTCACCCACGCGAAGATGAAGCAGGTCGAGGCCTACCCGGAGCAGCGCTGGTCCGAGCCGAACGTGCTGACCGCCTTCCTGCTCCCCGCCTACGAGACCCTGCGCTCGGTCTTCGAGACCGCCGCCGCCCACGGCCAGGCCCTCCTCATCACCCTCGACCGCGAGTAGCCGTCCCCGACCCAGACGGTCCTCGGACCCCCTGGTGCCTACGAATCCTGCTCGCCCGCGCCGAGCAGATTCCGTAGGCGGGCAGAAGAGCCTCGCCGTCGCGCTGCCCACGGATTCTGCTCGCCCGGGGCAAGCAGAATCCGTAGGCGCCCGTAGGGTCCGCAGCATGGACCTGCGGATCTTCACCGAGCCCCAGCAAGGCGCCACCTACGACCAGCTCCTCGCCGTCGCGCAGAAGACCGAGGAGTGCGGCTTCGACGCGTTCTTCCGCAGCGACCACTACCTCAACATCGGCGGCGAGCCCGGAGTCGGCTCGACCGATGCGTGGCTGACGCTGGCCGCGCTGGCCCGCGAGACCTCGACCATCCGGCTCGGCACGCTGGTCACGCCGGTCACGTTCCGGCTGCCCGGGCCGCTCGCGATCAGCGTCGCCCAGGTGGACCAGATGTCGGGCGGTCGCGTCGAGCTCGGGCTGGGGACGGGCTGGTACGACGGGGAGCACGCCGCCTACGGCATCCCGTTCCCCGCCATCGGCGAGCGGTTCGACCTGCTCGAGGAGCAGCTCGCCATCGTCCGCGGGCTATGGACCTCGACAGGTCCCTTCTCGTACGCCGGGAAGCACTACCAGCTGACGGACTCACCGGCCCTCCCGAAGCCCGTGCAGGCGCACGTGCCGATCGTGATGGGAGGGTTCGGCAAGAAGCGCACCCCGCGGCTCGCGGCGGCCTACGCCGACGAGTACAACGTGCCGTTCCACCCGGTCGCCGACACGGCGGGCAACTTCTCCACCGTGAAGGCCGCCGCCGACGAGACCGGTCGCACCCTCGTCTACTCGACAGCCCAGTCGGTCGCGATCGGCAAGGACGACGCCGAGGTCGCCCGCCGGTCCGCCGCCATCGGTCAGACGGCCGGCCTGCAGGGGACGCCGGCGCAGGTCGTCGACCTGCTCGGCCAGTTCGCTGAGGCCGGCGCCACCCGGGCGTACCTGCAGGTGCTCGACCTCACCGACCTCGACCACCTCGAGCTGATCGCGAGCGAGGTCCTCCCACAGCTCTGACCCCGCCGTTTCACTGATCCGACTGCCCTCGGGGGCGGTAGGCCGGTGAAACCGCGGGAGGTCAGGCGGTCAGCTTGTCCTTGAAGAACTGCAGGACCCGCTGGACCGACTCGTCGTCGCGGTGCTCGGTGACGACCGAGTGCCCCTTGCCCTCGAGCTCCACGGCGATGAAGCCGTCGCCGAGCTCGCGCCGCAGCGTCTCGAAGCGGGTGCCGACGACCTTGTCGCTCTTGTAGCGGAGCCCCATGACGGAGCAGCCGGCGTTGACGCGCTCCTTGACCTTCGTGAGGTCGGCGGGCGACAGGTTGAGGTCCGCGGACAGCGACTTCGTCACGACGAAGGGGATCGACGGCTGCGACAGGACGGGGGCGGCGACGTGACCGTCGACCATCATCGCCAGGGCGAAGCCGCCGGTGAAGCACATGCCGAGGGCGCCGACCCCCGGGCCGCCCAGCTCGGCGTGCAGGTCGCGGGCGAGGCTGCGCAGCCACCCGGCGACCGGTGACGTCTGTCCGGTCGCCAGGACCGTGAACTCGCGGCTGACGCACACCCTCGGCAGCACCTTCAGCACGGCGCCGACGCTCATGGGCGCCTCCGCCCGGCCGAACAGCTCCGGCAGCACCACGGTGAAGCCGGCCGCGACGACCTCCTCGCCGAAGCCGATCACCTGGTCGGTCAGACCGGGGATCTCGTGGATCACGATCACGCCGGGGCCGGTGCCCTTCCGGTACGTCGAGTGGGTGAACCCGGCCGCGGTGTGCTCGCTGCGGGTCCAGCTGACGAGGAGGCTCATGCCCGCAGTATCGCGGTCATTCCGCGACGGCGGGTCAGCGACCGGGCCGGCGTACCCCGCGGGTCGGCGGCGCGGTGGTCGGGTCCTCGGGCCAGGCGTGCTTCGGGTAACGCCCGCGCAGCTCGGAGCGCACCTGCGGGTAGCCGGTCGCCCAGAACGACGCGAGGTCGGCCGTGACCGCGGCGGGACGGCGTGCGGGGGAGAGCAGGTGCAGCAGCAGGGGGACTCGTCCGTCGGCCAGCGGCGGTGCCGCCGGCCAGCCGAAGATCTCCTGGATGCGCACCGCCAGGACGGGCTGCTCGCCGTCGTAGTCGACGCGGACCTGGGCGCCGC
>JAODNF010000412.1 GCA_025464915.1 Frankiales bacterium
CACGATGCGCCCGATCAGGCCGCCGGCGATGCCCACCAGCGCCGTCATGGTCAGGCTGATCCGGCCGCGCCCTGGTGCGATCGCGCGCGCGATCAGCCCCAGCACGAGGCCGACGACGAGCGCCCACAGGGCCGACATCAGGGTGGCCCCGATGAACGGGAGCACGACGAAGAGCACGACGCAGATGACGAGCAACGCGAACAGCACGCCCACAGGGTAGTGCCGCAGGGTTACGGCTAGCGTTCCTGAGCGTGACCCTCGCCGTTCGCGTCATCCCGTGCCTCGACGTCGACGCCGGCCGCGTGGTCAAGGGCGTCAACTTCGCCGACCTCGTGGACGCCGGCGATCCGGTCGAGCTGGCCCGCGTCTACGACGCCGAGGGTGCCGACGAGCTGGTCTTCCTCGACATCACCGCCTCGTCAGGCTCGCGTCAGACGACGTACGACGTGGTGAGCCGCACCGCCGAGCAGGTCTTCATCCCGCTCACCGTGGGTGGTGGCGTGCGCAGCACCGACGACGTCGACCGCCTGCTCCGCGCCGGCGCTGACAAGGTCGGGGTCAACACCGCCGGCATCGCCCGCCCGGAGCTGCTCAGCGAGATCAGCAACCGGTTCGGCTCACAGGTCCTGGTGCTGAGCGTGGACGCCCGCCGCACGCCCGACGGGTCGTTCGAGGTCACCACCCACGGCGGCCGGCAGGGCACCGGCATCGACGCCCTCGCGTGGGCCGCCCGCGGCGAGCAGCTGGGCGTCGGCGAGATCCTGCTCAACTCGATGGACGCCGACGGCACCCGTCGCGGGTACGACGTCGAGATGCTGCGTGCGGTCCGCGGGCGGGTCTCGGTGCCGGTCATCGCCTCCGGTGGGGCTGGTGCCGTCGACGACTTCGCCCCAGCGGTCGAGGCGGGCGCTGACGCCGTGCTCGCCGCCTCCGTCTTCCACTTCGGGACGATGCGCATCGGCGACGCCAAGGCGGCTCTGAAGGCGGCCGGACACGTCGTGCGGGAATCGGTTTGACCTCAACGGGGGTTGACCTGGTTCTGTGAGCACCGACATGACGACACCTAGCCGGACCCCGAGGCAGGTCATCTGGCGTGGGCTCTGGATCCTGTGGCTCTCCGTGAAGGAGGAGCCGCGGATCTTCGCGATCTCGGCCGTGGGGTCCGCGCTGTTCGGCGGGATGACGATCGCGCAGGCCTACGTGTTCGGGCACATCACCGGCGACGTGATCGAGCCGGCGATCAAGCGCGGTGACGCGACGACGTCGAGCCTGCTCGGAGCCGCGCTGCTCGTGATGGGCGTGGCGACGCTCAAGGTCTTCGGCATCCTCGGTCGCCGGCTCGGCGCCGGAATCATGCAGTACCGGCTGCAGGCGACCTACCGGAAGCGGGTCACGCGCCGCTACCTCGAGCTGCCCCTCGAGTGGCACCAGCAGCACCCGACGGGCGAGCTGCTCTCCAACGCCAACAGCGACGTCGAGGCGACCTGGTACCCGATCGCGCCGTTCCCCTTCGCGGTCGGCGTCGTCTTCATGCTCATCGGCACGCTGACGCTGCTGTTCTTCACCGATCCGGTGCTCGCGATCGTCGGGTCGGTCATCTTCCCGGCGATCGCGGTCCTGACAGTCGTCTACAGCAGCAAGATGTCGCCGCTCATGACGCGGGCGCAGCAGCTGCGCGGCGAGGTGAGCACCATCGCGCACGAGTCGTTCGACGGCGCGCTCGTCGTGAAGACGCTGGGGCGCGAGCAGCTGGAGACCGACCGCTTCACCGCGAAGAGCCGCGAGCTGCGCGACACCCTGGTGCAGGTCGGGCGGGTACGCGGCCTGTTCGATCCGATCATGGAGGCGCTGCCGGTCGTCGGGGTGCTGCTCGTGCTCGTCGTCGGGACCAGCCGCGTCGGCAGCGGGCACCTCGACAGCGCGACGCTGGTCCGGGTCGCCTACCTGTTCACCCTGCTCGCCTTCCCGGTGCGCGCCATCGGCTGGGTGCTCAACGAGCTGCCGCGCTCCGTCGTCGGCTACGACCGGGTGCTTCGGGTGCTCGAGGCCGAGGGCTCGCAGGTCTTCGGCACGGCGACGGCGGACGCGTCCGGCCCGGTCGCGCTGGACACCCGCGACGTGTCGTTCGCCTACGGCGAGGACCAGGTGCTGCACTCCGTGAGCTTCGACGTCGCGCCCGGCCGCACGGTGGCCGTCGTCGGCCCGACCGGCTCGGGCAAGTCCACCCTCGCCTCGCTGCTGGTGCGGCTCGTCGACCCCCTCTCGGGGGTGGTGGAGTACGACGGCACAGACGTCTCCGCCTTCGCGCCCGGTCAGCTGGCGACCGTGGCCGCCCTCGCGCCGCAGACCACGTTCCTGTTCGACGACACCGTCCGCGGCAACGTGACGCTGGGTGCCGACATCAGCGACGAGCAGGTCTGGGCCGCACTGCGCGTCGCCCAGGCCGAGGGGTTCGTCGCCGCCCTGCCCAAGAGCCTGGACACGGTCGTGGGGGAGCGCGGGACCACCTTGTCCGGCGGTCAGCGGCAGCGGCTCGCGCTGGCCCGCGCGGTCGCGCGCAACCCGCGGCTGCTCGTGCTCGACGACGCGACCTCGTCCGTCGACCCCTCGGTCGAGCAGCGCATCCTGGCCGGCCTGCGCGGCTCGGCCACCGCCAGCACCGTGGTCGTCGTCGCCTACCGGCGCGCGACCATCTCGCTCGCCGACGAGGTGGTGTTCGTCGACGAGGGGCGGCTGGTGGACCGCGGGTCGCACGAGGAGCTGCGCGAGCGCTGCGCCGGCTACCGCGACCTGGTGACCGCCTACGAGCGCGCCGAGGCGGAGCGGATCGCCGAGCACGCCGGCGACGAGAAGGAGACCGTGAGGTGACGACCGTCGACGTCGGTGCCGAGCAGCGCAGCTCCTTCGGCACCCTGGCGCACGGCCTCAAGGTCGCCCCGGAGTTCCGCAAGGGCCTGCGGACCACCCTCCTGCTCGCGCTGCTGAGCACCGCCGGCCGCGTCGTCGTACCCCTTGCCGTGCAGCAGACCATCGACCACGGCCTGTCGAAGACGACGCCCGACCTGCCGCTGGTGCGGCTCGCATGCGGCCTGGCGCTGCTCGCTGTCGTCGTGACGGCTGTCGCGAACTTCTTCATGAACGTGCGGCTCTACCGGACCACGGAGGACGGCCTGCTCGCCCTGCGCAGCAGGGCGTTCCGCCGGGTCCACGACCTGTCGGTGCTGCACCAGGCGGCGGAGCGCCGCGGCTCACTGGTCAGCCGCGTCACCGGTGACGTCGACACGATCAGCACGTTCATGCAGTTCGGCGGGCTGCTGATCGTCGTCTCGGTCGCGCAGGTCGTGCTCGCGAGCGCGCTGATGATGTGGTGGTCCTGGCAGCTGACGCTCGCCGTCTACGTCTGCATGCTCCCGCTCGCCCTGTCGCTGCGGGTCTTCCAGAAGCGGCTGCAGGTCGCCTACAGCACGGTCCGCACCCGGATCGGCGAGCTGCTCGGGGCCATCTCGGAGTCGGTCGTCGGCGCTCCCGTCATCCGGGCCTACGGCGCGCAGGCCCGCACCGCCCAGCGCATCGACGACGCGGTGACGAGCACCCGTGAGGCGCAGACCCGGGCGCAGCGGATCAGCGCGACGACGTTCTGCTCGGGCGAGCTGACCACGGCGCTGGCCAACAGCGCGGTCATCGGCCTCGGCGTGCTGCTGGCGACGCACGGCCAGCTCACCGTCGGGAGGCTCATCGGCTTCCTGTTCCTCGTCACGCTGTTCGTGCAGCCGGTCCAGATCGCGACCGAGGTGCTCAACGAGGCGCAGAACGCGATAGCCGGGATGCGCCGGGTCCTCGGCGTCCTCGACACGCCCACCGACATCGCCGACCCCGCTCCCGGGCTGGTGCTGCCCGAGGGACCCGTCTCCGTCACGTTCGACCACGTCTCCTTCGCTTACGTACCAGGCAAGGACGTGCTGCACGACGTCGACCTCACCCTCGCAGCGCAGACCCGCGTAGCGGTCGTCGGCGAGACCGGCTCGGGCAAGACGACGTTCGCCAAGCTGCTCACCCGGCTGATGGACCCGACGCAGGGCCGGGTGCTCCTGAGCGGCCTGCCGCTGGCGCAGCTGTCGTTCGCGTCCTTGCGGCAGCGGGTCGTCATGGTCCCGCAGGACGGCTTCCTGTTCGACACGACCGTCGCCGGCAACGTCCGCTACGGCAAGCCCGGCGCGAGCGACGACGACATCGAGCTGGCCTTCACCGAGCTGGGCCTGCTCGACTGGCTCGAGACGCTGCCGGACGGGATCTTCAGCGCCGTCGGGGAGCGCGGCGAGTCGCTGTCCGTCGGCGAGCGCCAGCTCGTCGCCATCGCCCGGGCCTACGTCGCCGATCCCGACCTGCTCGTCCTCGACGAGGCCACCAGCGCCGTCGACCCCGCGACCGAGGTCCGGCTCGCCCGCGCCCTCGACTCGCTCACCCGTGGCCGCACGACGCTGACCATCGCGCACCGGCTGTCGACGGCGGAAGCGGCGGACGAGGTGCTCGTCGTCGACAAGGGCATCGTCGTGCAGCGCGGCCCGCACGCGTCCCTCGTCGGCACCCCCGGCGTCTACGCCGACCTGCATGCGAGCTGGGTCGCGCAGTCCCGATGAGGTCCCGCGAACGGCGGGGTCTTGTTCTCGCGTTCCTCGTCTTCGGCGGCTACTGGGGCGCCTGGTCCGCGACGCTGCCCGCCATGCGCCGCCAGGCCGGCGTCTCTGACGGCGAGCTCGGTGCTGCGCTCGCCGCGGTCGCCGTCGCGTCGGTCCCGGTGATGCTCGTGACCGGCCGTCTCGTCGACCGCTTCGGTCCGGGCCGCACCCTCCCGGCCTCCGTGCTGCTGTTCGCCGTCGCCGTACCTCTTCCCGGCCTCACCCACTCGTTCTGGACGCTGGCCCTCGCGCTGGCGGCGATCGGCGTCGGGACCGGTGCGCTGGACCTCGCCATCAACGCGGCGGCCGCCGGGTGGGAGCGGCTGGAGGGCGAGCACCTGATGTCGCTGGTGCACGCCGCGTTCAGCGGTGGCGTCCTCGTCGGTGCCGTCCTCGCAGGGGTCGCCCGCCAGCAGGGCGCTCCGCCGCTGCACATCCTGCTCGTCGTGGCGGCGTTCACCGCTCTCGTCGCGGTCACCCAGCCGCCGTACCGGCAGCTTACTGCCGAGCCCCGCGAACGCGGCCGCCGGCTGCCGATGTTCCTCATCGGGATCGGGCTGCTGACGGCGGGCGCCTTCCTCTGCGAGGACGCGCTGCAGTCGTGGAGCTCGCTGCGGCTGGAGCGAGGCCTCGGCGCGTCACCGGCGATCAGCGGCCTCGGGCCGGGGCTGTTCGCGGGGTCGATGGCGGTGGGTCGGCTGATGGGCGGCTGGCTGTCCAGCCGGTACGCCGCGGCGCGCGTGTTCCAGGTGGCCGCGGTCGTTCTCGCTGCGGGTGCCGTCGTGGTCGCGGTGGCTGGGTCGCCGCTCGTCGCGCTCCTCGGTCTGGCGGTGGCCGGGGCCGGGACGTCGGTGCTGGCACCCGTCCTCTACTCGGCGGTCGGGGCGCGGTCGACGCCGGGCAGCCAAGGCGCCGACCTCGCGACCGTGGCCGGCGTCGGCTACGTCGGCTTCGTGCTGGGCCCGCCGGTCGTGGGCGCGGTCTCCGCGGGTACGTCGCTGCCGGTCGCCCTCGGGGGTCTGGGCGTCGTCGCTGCCGCCCTCGCTCTCACCGGCCCCCTGCTGCTGCGTCCCTAGGCTGTGCGGGTGCTCGATCCACTGACCCTGCCCCGAGGCCCCGTCTGGGCCAACCGCTATGCCCTCGCGCCGCTGACAAACCAGCAGAGCCATCCGGACGGGACGCTGTCGGACGACGAGCACCGCTGGCTGACGATGCGCGCCTCCGGCGGCTTCGGGCTCGTGATGACGTGCGCGTCGCACGTGCAGGCCGTGGGCCAGGGGTTCCCCGGGCAGCTCGGCATCTTCGGCGACGAGCACCTGCCAGGGCTGACGCGGCTGGCCACGGACCTGCGGGCGCTCGGGACGGTGAGCTCGGTGCAGCTCCACCACGCCGGGTACCGGTCACCCGCTGAGCTGGTCGGGCAGCCCGTGGGGCCGTCCTGCGTCGAGGGCGCTCGCGCGCTGACGCTCGACGAGGTGCGGCAGCTGGCTGAGGACTTCGTCGCCGCGGCCGTGCGCGCCGAGACCGCCGGCTTCGACGGGGTGGAGGTGCACGGCGCCCACGGCTACGTCATCGCCCAGTTCCTGTCCGCGGAGGAGAACTCCCGGACCGACGGCTACGGCGGCGACCTCGCCGGCCGGTCACGGCTGCTGCTGGAGGTGCTGGCGGGCATCCGGGCGGCGTGCCGCCCCGACTTCCAAGTCGGGCTGCGGCTGTCGCCCGAGCGGTTCGGGATGAAGCTCGGGGAGATCCGCGAGCTGTCGTCGGAGCTGCTCTCGGGCGGGCTGCTCGACTACCTCGACCTGTCGCTGTGGGACACCGGCAAGCTGCCCGTCGAGGAGGCGTTCGCGGAGCGCTCCCTGCTCCGCTGGTTCACCGACCTCGAGCGGCACGGCACGCGGCTCGGCGTCGCCGGCAAGGTCATGACGGCGGCGCGGGCCGCCGAGCTGCGCGAGGAGGGCGCCGACTTCGTGATGCTCGGGCGGGCGGCCATCCTGCACCACGACTTCCCGCAGCGAGCCGCCGCCGATCCCGGGTTCGTGGCGCGCGGCCTGCCGGTCACGGCGGAGGAGCTCGCGGCCGAGGGGCTAGGACCCGCCTTCGTCGAGTACATGGGCGGCTGGCGCGGCTTTGTCGCGTGACACCGTCTGTGAGAATGGCAGCCATGGACACCGCCGTTCGCCCCACTGACCTCGACCCGGCCATCGCGTCGCAGCTCAAGCGCGACAAGGACGGCCTCGTCGTGGCCGTCTGCCAGCAGCACGACACCGGCGAGGTCCTCATGGTCGGCTGGATGGACGACGAGGCGCTGCACCGCACGCTGACGACGGGCCGCTGCACCTACTGGTCGCGCTCGCGTCAGGAGTACTGGGTCAAGGGCGAGACGTCCGGCTCGCAGCAGTGGATCAAGTCGGTCGCGCTCGACTGCGACGGCGACACCCTGCTGGTCAAGGTCGACCAGGTCGGCGGCGCGTGCCACACCGGCGACCGCACCTGCTTCGACGCACTCGTCCTTCCCGCCGTGGTCGGCGAGCGGCCATGATCGTGTCGTGCCGGAGGCGCGCATGAAGCTCGGGGTCACCACCCCGTCCGCGTCCGACTTCGCTGCTCTCGACCAGCCACTGGTCCCGGTGGTGCGGCGGCTGCTCGCGGACGGCGAGACCGCGATCGGGGTCTACCGCAAGCTGGCCGAGAACCGGCCGGGCACCTTCCTGCTCGAGTCCGCCGAGCAGGGCAAGCAGTGGTCGCGCTGGTCGTTCGTGGGCGTCCGCTGCGCCTCGGTCCTGACCGAGCGCGACGGGGTCGCCCTGTGGCTCGGCGACGGGCTGCCCACGACGTCGACCGACCCCCTCGAGGCCCTTCGAGAGGCGCACGCGCTGCTGCAGTCGCCCCACGTCGACGGCCTGCCGCCGTTCACTGGTGGCCTGGTCGGCTACCTCTCGTACGACGTCGTGCGCCGCATCGAGCGGCTGCCGTCGACGACGCCGGACGAGCTGGGCATGCCTGAGCTCACGATGATGCTCGCCACTGACCTCGCGGTGCTCGACCACTCGGACGGGTCGGTCTGGCTGATCGCCAACGTCGTCCGCGGCGGGTCGTACGAGGACGCGCTGGCCAGGCTCGACGCGATGGCTGCCGCTCTGGCCACGCCCTCGCAGCCGTCCGTGGCGGTGCTCGACCTCGACGTCGACCCCGTCGTGACGTCGCGCTCGTCGTCGTACCCGTCCGGGGTCGAGGCGGTGAAGGAGCACATCCGCGCCGGTGACGCGTTCCAGGTGGTGCTGTCGCAGCGCTTCGAGGTGGCGACGACCGTCGACGCGCTCGACGTCTACCGGGTGCTGCGCACGACCAACCCGTCGCCCTACATGTACTTGCTGCGCTTCGCGGGGCGCGAGTCCCCCTACGACGTCGTGGGCTCCTCCCCGGAGGCGCTCGTCACGGTGCAGTCCGGAGAGGCGGTGCTGCACCCGATCGCCGGCACCCGCCCGCGCGGCGCGACGCCGGAGGAGGACCTGGCCCTCGGCGTCGAGATGATGGCCGACCCGAAGGAGCGGTCGGAGCACGTCATGCTCGTCGACCTGGGCCGCAACGACCTCGGACGGGTCTGCTCGCCGGGCACGGTCGACGTCGTCGACTTCATGTCGGTGGAGCGGTACTCCCACGTGATGCACATCGTGTCGACGGTCGTCGGGCAGGTCGCGCCCGGGCTGTCGGCCTTCGACGTGCTGTGCGCGACGTTCCCCGCCGGCACGCTGTCGGGGGCTCCGAAGGTCCGGGCGATGGAGATCATCGAGTCGCTCGAACCGGTCCGGCGCAACCTCTACGGCGGCTGCGTCGGGTACCTCGGCGCCTCGGGCGACCTGGACATGGCGATCGCGATCCGCACCGCCGTGCTGCACGACGGCCGGGCCGTCGTGCAGGCGGGTGCCGGGCTGGTCGCCGACTCCGACCCGGCTGCCGAGGACGCGGAGTGCCGCCACAAGGCGGCCGCCGTCCTGCGCGCCATCGCCGCCGCCGAGACCCTCCAGCGGCTGTGACCCCCGCGCGCCGCGAGCTGCTCACCTCGATCGCGCTCTGCCTCGTCGGCAGCGGTCTGGTGCTGCTCGCCGTGCGGCAGCCCTGGGCGACGTACCCGACCTCGGACAGCCTGACGATCAAGGACGTCCGCACGGGCGTCGCGGGCACGGCCGTGGCCGGTCTGGCGCAGGCCCTCTCGCTCGTCGGCCTGGCGGGTGTCGTGGCGATCGCCGCCACCAAGCGGCTCGGCCGGGTCGTCGTCGGGACGCTGGTCGTGCTGGCCGGGCTCGTGGCGGCCGCAGACGTCGGCTACCTGATGAGCGACGGCCTGGGGCACCGGCTGGCGAGCGCCGGCTGCTCGAAGCTGTGCATCGTCTCCCAGGAGCAGTACGACCAGGCACCCCGCTGGGTGTGGCCGGTGCTCGCCGTCGCGGGTGGCCTGGTCATGGCCGCCGGGGGAGCGCTCGTCGCGGCCCGAGGGCGTCGCTGGGCAGCGCTGTCCTCGTCGTACCAGGTCCCCGCCGCGCGCTCTGCCGCGACCGAGCCCACCGACAAGGCCACCTGGGACCTCCTCGACTCCGGAGAAGACCCCACCGCCTGACCCCGCGGGAGGTGTGCGGGGTGCTCGCGTTGCGCGCCTGCGTGGGGCCGCACGGCTCAGGTGCCGACGAGGAGGTGTGCGGGGTGCTCGCGTTGCGCGCCTGCGTGGGGCCGCACGGCTCAGGCCGCCCGGAGGTCCAGCCGGCGACGAGCCACGATCTCCGCGATCTGTTGCCGTACGGCGTCTCGGTCGTTCAGAACCCTTCGCGGAAGCGGATGGTCTGCCACCCCATGGCAGCCAGCCACCTGTCGCGCAGCTGATCAGCAGCGATCTGCGCGTCGGTCGAGTGGTAGTAGAGGCCGTCGGCCTCGAAGATCAGTCGTAGCTCCGGGATCGCCACGTCTACGCGGGCCGTGCGCCTCCTGCCGGGCGACTCGATGCTCAGCTGCCGTTGAACGCCGCACGGGACCACGCTGAGCACGTCCTCGTGGAGCCGCCCCTCGAGGACTGTCTCGCGCTCGGGAGTCCACAGCTCGGCGAGCTCCAGGAGCTGGCTGATCCCGGGGCGGGTCCGCACGGGTTGGGCCGCAGCCCGGACCTGGGCAGCCGACGCCTTCTTCTGACGGATCGCGTTCAGCATCACGGCATCGAGCTGGTTCCTCGTCAGGAACGACGCGAGGTCGACGATGGTCCTATCCGGCGGAACCCAGCGATGCCTCCCGTCGGTGCGAGGCGTGATGTCGAAGGCCCGAGACCTGATCACGCGCAGTCCCTTGACGTCCCGCTTCGTGCTCGTGATGTCCACAGTGACCCAGGCGTCGTCGTTGTCCGGCACCCAGATGCCCTCACGCCGCGCGGCGCTGAAGTGACTCAGCATGGCCTTGTCGTCCCACCAGCGGACGGAGTTCTCGCGGACCTCCCGCGTCACGACGGACGCTGCCGGGACCAGCACGCCCGGAAGCGCCTCCTGCCAGAGCCCGCCCGCGATCAGGTGCTCGACGGCGTCCGGCCGCTCGAGGATCTTGACGGCCTCCGCAGGCTCGAGAACGCCTCCGCCCTTGCGTGCGAGCGCGACGAGGCGTCGATCCGTTGCTCTGCTCATGCGGCATCAGCCTTCTGCCTCACGTGGTCCCGTGGCGGCCGGTCAGGAGATCTGTGGATGGGGCCCGGCGGCGCAGGTCCGCATCGGCCACGCCACCTCCGCTGGAAGGTGTGCGGGGCGGCACCGTCGTACGCCCGCTGGAGGCCGCACACATGGCGTTCTCGCTGGAAGGTGTGCGGGCCGGCACCGTCGTACGCCCGCTGGAGGCCGCACAGCTCGGCGGCGGGCACCCGGGTGACCTGGTGCAAATGGGGCGGACTACGGTGGCTGAGTGCAAGGAATGACCCCGTGAGCGTGCTCGACGAGATCCTCGTCGGCGTCCGTGAGGACCTCGCCGCGAGGCAGGCGGTGACCAGCCTCGACGAGCTGAAGGACCGCGCACAGGCGCAGGCACCGGCCAAGGACGGCGTCGCGGCGCTGAAGCGCGACGGGGTCCAGGTCATCGCGGAGGTCAAGCGCAGCAGCCCGAGCAAGGGGCAGCTCGCGGAGATCGCCGACCCGGCCGCGCTGGCCCAGGAGTACGAGGCGGGCGGCGCCGCCGTCATCAGCGTGCTCACCGAGGGCCGGAAGTTCGGCGGGTCCCTCGACGACTTCGACGCCGTACGGGCGCGGGTCGAGGTTCCCCTGCTGCGCAAGGACTTCATCGTCTCCAGCTATCAATTGTGGGAGGCGCGGGCACACGGCGCCGACCTGGTGCTGCTCATCGTCGCGGCCCTCGAGCAGGAGGCCCTGATCAGCCTGCTCGAGCGGACCGTCAGCCTCGGCATGACGCCGCTCATCGAGGCGCACGACGAGCTCGAGGTGGTGCGGGCGCTCGATGCCGGGGCGCGGATCGTGGGCATCAACGCCCGCAACCTCAAGACCCTCGAGGTCGACAGAGAGATCTTCGCCCGGCTCGCGCCCGAGATCCCGACCGACGTCGTGAAGGTCGCCGAGTCCGGCGTCCGCGACGCGCACGACCTGCTCAGCTATGCCGGCAACGGCGCCGACGCCGTGCTCGTCGGCGAGGGCGTCGTCAGGGACGGCAACCCGCGGCAGGCCGTCGCCGCTCTCGTCACCGCCGGTGCGCACCCGGCAGCTCGCCACCAGCAGTGACCCCACCAGGAACGAGGGACCACCAGTGAGGATCGCCGGGAGCGCCCCGGAGCTTCCCGACGCGAGCGGCCACTTCGGGCCGTACGGCGGGCGCTTCGTCCCCGAGGCGCTGATCGCTGCCCTCGACCAGCTCCGTGACGAGCACGAGCGGGCCCAGCAGGACCCGGAGTTCCTC
>JAODNF010000437.1 GCA_025464915.1 Frankiales bacterium
CTGGCGCCGCTCGACGACCCGGGGGTCCGCAGGGACGTGGGCCGGCTGGCCGCCCGCGTCCACGTGAACGACTTGATGAGCAAGGCCGCCCAGTCACGCATGGTCGCTGGCACCGAGGACCCCGTCGACGCGCCTGGGGGCAAGGTGTTCTTCAGCGAGCTCAACCTCGAGCTGGTGGAGCTTGGCGTCCGGTTGCAGGGGGCGCAGGGCGCCCTCGTCGAGGGCGACGAGGACGTGGCGGCGGGCGGGTGGTGGCAGGACGCCTACCTCTACGCTCGGGCCTTCACGATCGCCGGAGGTGCCAACGAGGTGCTGCGCAACGTCATCGCAGAGCGCGCGCTCGGCCTCCCACGGGAGGCCTGATGTACTCCACCGTCGACTACGACGTGGCCGAGCACGTCGCCACCGTCACCTTGAACCGGCCGGACAAGCTGAACGCCTTCAACCAGCAGATGCTGGACGAGTTCCGCGACCTGTGGCCGCGCATCCAGCGGGACGACGACGTGCACGCCGTCGTGCTGCGGGCCGCGGGGGAGCGGGCCTTCTGCACGGGGGTCGACGTCGCTGAGGGCATCGACCTGCCCGACAACGTCTGGTCGCAGGACGATCCGGGCGCGGCGCTGGGCCCGCGGGCGAACCGCTGCTGGAAGCCGGTGGTCGCGGCGGTGCACGGCATGGTGGCGGGTGGGGCCTTCTACTGGCTCAACGAGGCCGACATCATCATCAGCGCCGAGGACGCGCAGTTCTTCGACCCCCACGTCTCCTACGGCATGACCTCCGCCCTCGAGCCCATCGGCCTTGCCCGGCGCATCCCGCTCGGTGAGGTGCTGCGCTGGGCACTCATCGGCCTCGACGAGCGGATGTCCGCGCAGCGGGCGCTCCAGATCGGCCTCGTGTCGGAGCTGGTGCCGTACGCGGGCCTGTGGGGCCGCGCCGCTCAGATCGCGGCCATCATCGCGGCCAAGCCACCCGTGGCGACGCAGGGGACCGTCCGGGCCATCTGGGAGTCGCTCGACCTCCCGCGCTCGGTCGCGCAGGCCCAGGGCCTGGGTTACACCCAGCTCGGCAACCCCGTCGGGATGGCGCAGGTCGAGCGCGACGGGTTCACCAGGCCGAGCTGGACGCTGCGCTAGCCGTACGGCCAGCGATCACCGCTTGAGCGACCGCCATCGCCGCAGGACGACCGCCGTGCCCGCGATCAGGCACAGCGCGACCAGCGCCAGCGCGCGGCTGGCGCCCGTGGCCGCCAGCCCCGGGAGATGATGCGGTGCCCCGGCCGTAGGCGGTCGGGGAACGGTGGGCGGCGAGCCGACGAGGCTCGCAGCGGGGTACTGCAGCGTGCCGACCACGCCCATCACCGTGCTGTCGACCGGGAGGTCCGGAGACCCGGCCACGCAGTGAAGCGACGGCCGGCACTCGGCGGCGAAGGACGCCCACGGCCGGTGCCGAGCGTCGTAGGCCGCCCCGATGTAGTCGACGCGGTTGCCGGCGGAGAACGACGCGCTGTTGCACAGGGCGAAGGCCCCGCTCGGGTCGTACGCGGCGCACAGCGGCTGGTGGTCCACCCTGACGGCGCCGGTGTGGAAGGTCGGCCGGGAGGACAGCCCGTCGAGGCTCTCGGAGAGGTACCCGGTCACGGCGCCTCCCGCCCTGGGGCTGCCGTAGTAGGCGACCGTGACCTGCCCCCGCCGGCCGCCGGCAACCGCCACCCGCGACTCGCCGCCGATCCCCGGTGGTGTCACGGTGACCGGCGTGGTCCAGTGCAGGCCCCGGTCGCGCGAGGTGGCGAGCAGCACCTTGCGACGAGCGTCGATCCAGGCGAGGTAGAGGTTCCCTGCCTCGTCCTGGGCGAGGGAGTCCGACCCGAGGGCGGAAGAGCCGCCTGTGCTGCCCACCCGGACGTAGGTCCACGACGTCCCCTCGTCCCGGCTGATGGCGACGGCGGCGTCGGAGCAGAAGGCGACGGGCAGGTAGACCGAGCCGTCCCGGGCGCCCACGGCGGAGTGCCCGGCGGTGAGGGGCAGCTGGCTGCAGGTGGGAAGATCCGGCGCGGGAAGCAGACCGGTGCCCCCCGAGGCGCCCGTGGGTCGTGCCGTCCTGCCCCCGTCCGTGGACACCACGCACGAGCGGGACGGGCCGGCGGCGATGAGAGGCCCCTGGGAGCAGAAGTAGAGCAGGTCGCGGTAGCCCGTCGTCTTGCTGGTGTCCGGTGGAGCTGTCACGAGGACGTCGTAGTCCTGGCTCACGGGGCAGCCGAACGCGGTCGAGCGCTCCCAGGTGCGGCCCTCGTCGTCGCTCCAGCTCAGGTTGCCGCCGCAGAAACCCTGGTCCTCGGAGAAGAAGAAGATGCGGTTGGTGTCGGAGTCGATGTGAAGGGCCGGGTCGCAGAAGCAGTTCTGGAGCGCATCGGGAACGCCGGTGGGCGCGGCGTCCACCCAGGACCAGGACCGGCCGGCGTCGGTGCCCCGGGCCAGGCCGACGTCGGTGAGAGCGTTCCCGCCAGGACGCACGGCAGGGCTGTACCAGAGCGCACCGCTCCGTGAGAACGCGACGCTGCTCTCCTGGCTCAGCATCCCGGTCGCGACGGTGCACGGGTACGGCAACCCTGGCCGGCTCGTTGCCGGCCCGCCCGCGAGGTACGTCGTGGCCGGGCTCGTGGCGTCGCACCCGCGCGTGGGGAAGGCGGGCTTCGCCGAAACCGCCCCGGAGGCCGTCAGCCCCGTGATGAGCACGGAGGCGAACAGGAAGGCGGAGACGCGCTGACGTGGCACGAAGGACTTCTCTCGCTGGGGTAGAACAGTTAACCCATTCCTAGACCAACCGCCTGCGATGGCGCAAGGACCGTCAGCTGATGAGCTCGAGCGAGGAGCGGGCGTAGGCCTCGCGGCGGCGGTGGCTGACCAGGAAAGACGGCGGCGCCAGGTAGGTGACGTCGCGGGCAAGGGACCCCTCGCGCTTGGCCAGCATCGCCCGGGCGTCGTCGGCCGTCCCGCAGACGGCGATCTCGTGCAGCATCTCGTCGGTGACGGCAGCCTCCAGGCCCTGCATGTCGCCCTTCTTGAAGGCGGCGCGCAGCGCAGCGACCTCGGTCTCCCAGCCGTGGTGGGCGACGTAGGGGTCGTAGGTCTTCACCGTCAGGTAGAAGCCGATCATCTTGCGGCAGTCCGCGATCGCGCGCTCCGGGTTCTCGTCGTCGATCGCCGTGATGAGCCACCCGTGCTCGAGCCCGGCTCCTCCGGTGGCCGGCCGGACGACGTCGTCCCACCAGCTCCTGGTGAACAGGCCGTGGCCGATCACCCCGTCCGCCCGCTCGGCAGCGGCGGCCGCCATCCGCTTGTTGAAGCCGGCCAGCAGCACAGGGATGTCCAGCCGGCCGAGCACGGGGGCCTGCACGAGGGCGTTCACCTGGTAGAACTCACCGTCGTGCACCACGCGCTCGCCGTTCTCGGCGTGCAGCCAGGCCTTGACGGCCCCGACGAGGTCGCAGATCCGCTCGACGGGCCGGTCCGCCTCGACGCCGATCCAGTCGCGGTTGATGGAGAAGGCGGCGGAACCGAGCCCGAGGAACAGCCGGCCGGGCGCCCGCCGGTGCAGCGAGCGAAGGGCGGCGGCGTGCGCGTAGGGCGAGCGGGAGAAGGCGTAGGCGATCCCCGGGCCGACCAGCGCGGAGGAGGTGCCCAGCACCATCTCGGTCAAGGTGACGTAGGAGTCCGTGTCGACGAACTCGCCGCTGCAGAAGGCGCCGACCCCGGCGTGCTCGGCCTCTGCCGCGACCTCGGAGCCCTGCCATGGCATCCCGAAGATCATGTCGCCTCCACTAGTGGAATCAGTTTACCTTTCATACTACATTCGCGGGGTGACCAGTGACACCTTCGGGATCCTGACGGACGAGTCCATCGAGCGCAGCCGCCTGCGCCTCGGAGTGCCGCAGCCCCAGCACAACCCCCCGCACAACATCGAGGTGAGCTGGGACGGCGCCCGGCACTTCGCCTTCGGGTACGGCGACGACAACCCCCTCTGGTGCGACCCGGAGTACGCGGCCAAGACGCGCTGGGAGGGTCTGATCGCGCCGCCGACGTTCTTGTACACGATGGGGGAGGATGCGGCTCCCAAGCCGGATCCTGAGACCAAGGCGATCCTCAAGGGCGATCCCTTCGCCGGGCTCGGTTCCTACCAGGCCGTCATGGAGTTCGAGTGGTGGCGGCCCCTGCGCGAAGGGGACCGGTGCCGCAAGCTCCAGGCTCAGGTCGGTGTCCAGCCGAAGCTCTCGAGCTTCGGCGGCAAGACCGTCCACGTCACGCACGACTTCCTGTACGCCAACGGCGAGGGGGAGATGCACGCGGTGCAGCGCGGCACCTGGATCAACGCCGAGCGCCACACCTCGAAGCAGCGTGCGAAGGAGAAGCTCGAGTTCCCGCCCTACAACGATGAGCAGCTCGCCGAGATCGATGCCTGCTACGCGGCCGAGACCCGTCGCGGAGGGGAGCCGCGCTACTGGGAGGACGTGCAGGTCGGCGACGAGCTGCAGCCCCGCGTGAAGGGCCCCCTCAAGACCACGGACGTGGTCGTGTGGCACATCGGCTGGGGCATGCAGCTCACGCCCCCCGGGAGCTTCCGGATCGCCTACGACGTACGCAAGAAGGCGCCGGGGCTGTATCCCGCCAACGCGCGCAACATCCCCGACACGGTGCAGCGCCTGCACTGGGAGCCGGAGCGCGCCCAGGAGCTCGGGCTGCCGATGTCCTACGACTACGGGGCGATGCGCGAGACCTGGCTCTGCCACGCGATCACCGACTGGATGGGCGACGACGGCTGGTTGTGGAAGCTGCGCTGCGAGCACCGCAAGTTCAACTACATCGGTGACACGACCTGGGTCCGCGGCCACGTCGTCGACAAGCCGGCGCCCCACCAGGTCGTGATCGAGCTGCGCTGCGAGAACCAGCGCGGCGAGATCACCACTCCCGGCCAGGCGACCGTGCTGCTCCCGACGCGCGACAGCGCGGTCGTGCTGCCCGATCCCCCTGCCGACACGCTCGACGGCATGGTGCAGCACGAGCTCCAGCGCTTCTCCGTCGGGGAGTGAGCACCGCGGCAGTCTCCCTCGAGGTCGACGCCGACGGGATCGCGACGGTCTTCCTCGACCGCCCTGACAAGCTCAACGCGTTCACCGCGAAGATGATGGACGAGCTGCTCGAGGTCTTCGACCGCACCGATGCCGATGACGCAGTGAGGGCCGTCGTGGTCACCGGCCGGGGCCGCGCCTTCTGCGCCGGCGCGGACCTCTCGAGCGGTGCGGGCACGTTCGACTACGAGAACCAGTCCGAGGCCATGGCGCTGCACGAGAACGGCGTACACCGGGACGGCGGCGGCCTGGTGACCCTCCGCATCTTCGACAGCCTCAAGCCGGTGATCGGCGCGATCAACGGTCCGGCGGTGGGCGTCGGTGCCAGCATGACCCTCGCCATGGACGCGCGCCTGGCCGTGCCGGGGGCCCAGATCGGCTTCGTGTTCGCCCGGCGCGGGCTGCCGCCCGATGCCGCCGCGTCGTGGTTCCTCCCGCGCCTGGTCGGGATCCCGCAGGCTCTCGAGTGGTGCTTCTCGGGACGGGTGTTCCTCAGCGATGAGGCGCACGAGAAGGGCCTGGTCCAGCAGCTGCACGGGCCGGAGCAGCTCCTCGCCGCGGCCAAGGCGCTGGCCCGCGCCATGACCGCGGACGCTTCCCCGGTCGCGGTGGCCCTCACCCGCCAGCTGGTCTGGCGGATGGCCGGTGCGCCGCACCCCATGCTGGCCCACCGCGCGGACAGCCGCGGCCTGCAGGCCCAGGGCGCCCGCCCGGACGTGGCCGAGGGCGTCACTGCCTTCCTCGAGAAGCGCCCCGCCCGGTTCCCTGGCCGGGTGTCCAGCGACCTGCCGGACATGTGGGACTGGTGGTCACCCCCCGGCTTCGCCTGACCAGCGACGGGCCGCGTCCTCGAAGGGGCGGAGCGTGACGCCGAAGTGCTCCGGCGCCCGGTCGGCGAAGGCGATGGCGTCGCGGCGGGTCATGTCCTCCTGCTCCTGCAGGTAGCCCAGCGTCACGCGGACGCCCTTGCGCGGGTACGAGGCGAGGGTGCGGGCCATGTCGAGGGCCGCGGTCTCCAGCGCGTCGTCATCGACCACCCGGTGCACCAGCCCGATGCGCGCCGCCTCCTCGCCGTCGACCTCGGCCGACAGCAGCATCAGCTCCTTGGCCTTGTCGAGGCCGACGAGCCGTGCCATCCGCGCGGCCGCGCCCCAGGCGCCGAGACCGAGGCCCGTGCGCTTGAGGTGCCAGTCGGAGAGCCGCGCCGAGCGCCCGGCGACCCGGAGGTCACAGGCCAGCACCAGCTCGAGCGCCCCGGTCGTGCAGGTGCCGCCGATCGCAGCGATCGACGGGACGAGCAGGTCATCGATCCGCTGCACCAGCTCGGCCGGGTCGTGCCGACGGTGCACGGGTCCGGCCAGCGCCTCCTTCAGGTCGACACCGGCGCTGAACCACGGAAGGCCGTCCGGGCGCGGCGCGCCCGTCAGGACCCAGGCCCGGACCTGCTGGTCGCGCTCGAGGTCGGCCACGACGTCGCCGAGCTCGTCGAGCAGCTGACCGTTGAGGGCGTTGGCCACCGCCGGGCGGGACAAGGTCACCCGGACGACGTGCTCGGCAGGCCGGTCCAGGGCGAGGCACTCGGGCACCGCCACGGTCTAGGGCTGTCCCGGCCGGAGCGCCACGAACAGGCCCTCGGCCTCCGCGCACAGCACCTCGCAGTCGAGGAGCCGGCAGCGAAACCAGCGCTTGCGCCCGTCCTCGCGGTCGAGCTGAGCGGCGAACGACAGCTCCCGGCCGATCGGCGTGATCGAGCGGTAGTCCGTGTGCAGGTACGCCGTGCGGGATCGGGGACCCGTGGTGTTGGCGAGCCGGCCGAGCACCTCGTCGAAGAAGAGCGGGATCGAGCCGCCGTGCGCGGCGCCGTTGCCACCCAAGTAGAAGCGGCCGAACGTCACCCGTCCCCGGACCGACGTCCCCACAGCCTCATCGACGTAGACCACAGGGGACATCGTCTGCCCGCGTCCGGGCACGTCGTGCCGGTGACCGGTGACCTGCTCCCGCTCGGGGACCTGATGGGCCGCGAGCGCTGCAGCCGCAGCAGCGACGTGGTCCGCCGCCGCTGCCAGCACCTCGACCGGCGCCGAGGCGCCGGTCAGCAGGTCCTGGTAGCGGCGCGTCTCCGCGACCAGTCGAGCGTGCTCGTCGCCAGGGGGGACCTCCTGCGTCGAGGAGTCCCAGGACAAGCGGTTGTCGACGGCCGTCATGGGCCTACTGTGAGTGCATCTGACATTCGCGTCAAGTATTCTTGACATCGACGTCATGTTGGCGGATCGTGAGCACGAGACCCCACAGACGGAGGCATGGCATGACCAAGATCTGGGCCAACTCGGGCGACTCCCACTTCCTCGAGCCGGAGGACCTGTGGTCCGCCAACCTGCCGAAGCGGCTCGCTGACCTGGTGCCCCGCTCGGAGCGCGACCCCGACGGTGAGTGGGAGACAGTGCACATCGACGGGCAGTCCTTCCGCCGCAAGCTCCCCAGCGCCGCCGCTCAGGCCTTCGTCGAGGCGAGTCACCGGCCGCCGGGCGCCCGGGACGCCGTCGCGAGGCTCAAGGACCTCGACGAGGAGGGCATCTGGGGCGAGGTCGTGTTCCCGTCCCTGGGCCTGTGGAGCTCGAGCTTCCGCACGCCCGAGGTGCTGCGCGAGGCGCTCAAGGTCAGCAACGACTGGGCCGTGGACAAGATCATGAAGGTCAGCCCGCGGCTGGTGCCCACGGCGCAGGTGAGCACGCTCGACATCGGGGACGCCGTCTCCGAGCTGCAGCGCGCCGCCGGCCTCGGCTACCGGGCGGTGTTCATGCCGACGACGCCGCACCCGATGCAGGCCGACTACAACCGCGACGACTGGGAGCCCTTCTGGGCCGCCGCAGAGGAGGCCAACATGGTGCTGGCGTTCCACATCGGCACCGACCCGGTCGACCTCGGCTCGGGCCAGAGCATCGGCGTGGCCTACAAGGGTCCCGGCGGCGCGATCCTCAACTACACGGAGACCACGTTCTCCGGGCAGCGGGCGACGATGAAGCTCGTCGCCTCAGGTGCCCTCGACCGGCACCCCGACCTCAAGGTCCTGGTGTCCGAGGGCGGCGCCACCTGGGTCCCCTTCCTCGG
>JAODNF010000439.1 GCA_025464915.1 Frankiales bacterium
GCCTGCGACAGGCTGACGTCGACGTGGTCGACGTGCTCGGAGGCCAGCAGCCCGTGCGACCACTGCTCGAACAGCGCGACCTTCTCGGTCGGGTCGACCGAGAACGGGTCGACGTCGTAGGCCGACACCCAGGTGACGTCGTCGTACACCGGCTCGTCGGCGAGCTGGATCCGCTGCGAGTTGAGGGGGCGTGCGACCCGGGCGACGTCGACGGCCTCCCTCGCGAGTCGACGCGCCTCCTCGGCCGTGACGTCCGCGCTGGAGGCGAAGCCCCACGTCCCGTCGACGATGACGCGCACCGCCATCCCGAGGGTCACGTCGTCCGACAGGTTCTCGAGCGCGGCGTCCCGCAGCGAGAGGTCCTGGCTGCGCAGCCGCTCGATGCGGACGTCGGCGTGCTCGGCGCCGGCGTCGCGTGCGGACTGCAGCGCGGCGTCGGCCAGAGCCCTGAGCGGGAGGGCGAGGAACGCGGGATCGACCGTCACACGGCTCACCCTAGGGGTGGGCCCTCAGGCAACGAGACCGGCGCGTCGCCACAGGGCAGACGTCGGCCCGGAGATCATGCCGGCGTCTGCGAGGAACCCCGTGACGCGCTCGGCCATCCACCGTCGGGTCTCCCGGGTGTACGGGTTGGCCCGCGCCTGTCGTACCGCTTCGTCCTTGTCGAGGCCGACCGCGGTGTAGACCGCCGGGTCCCGGAACGCGGCGACCACGAAGACCGAGGTGACGACGCACTGCGCCCGGTGCCACTCGAGCTGCCGGCGCGACAGGCGCGCGACCTGCCGCTCGACGGCGGTGCGGGCGTAGGCGACGTGCCGCGCCTCCTCGGTCACGTGGATGCGGCAGACGTCCTGGGCGAAGGGCAGCAGGCCCGGGGTGCTCAGGGACTCGCGCTGCAGCCGGTCCAGGGTCTCCTCTGCGACCAGGACGCTGGCGAACAGCGCCGGCCCGGCAGCGAGGGTCTTGTAGAAGCGACCAAGCTCGTGGGTCAGCCTCGGCGGCCGGTAGCGGGAGCCGGGGGCCAGCTTCTGCGCGGCCCTCGCGAACATCACCGAGTGCCGGGTCTCGTCGCCGATCTCGGTGAGGCAGTACTGGATGTGCGCGCTGTGCGGGTCCTGGTCGTAGGCGTACCGCAGCAGGCCCTGCATGAGGATGAGCTCGAACCAGAGCCCGACCGAGGCGGTGCTCGCGAACTCGTGCCAGGACAGCTGCACCCGCTGCTCGTGGCTCATCCGCTCCCACAGCGGCGTGCCGTAGAGGGACACCCGCTGCTCGGGGATGGCGAAGAGCGTCGGGTCGAGGTCGGCGTCCCAGTCGAGCTCGGTCTCGGGGTCGTAAGAGAGCTTCGCGCTCGAGCGCAGCAGCCGGCTGGCCACCTGCTCGCGGTCGACAAGGGTCATCGCGCACCTCCGAGTAGGTCGGACTCAAGGTAACAGTTACTCGCTGTCCGGTATAGTATCCGGGCCTAGAGTGCGCGCCATGACCAGCGACCAGCGGGCCGACGGGCGGGCGCTGCGCTGGGCGGGGCACCGCGAGCTGCGCCGGGCCGCGTTCGTGACCGCCGCGCTCGACGTGATCGAGCGCGTCGGCCCGGCCGCGACGGTCGACCAGGTCGCGGGCGAGCTCGACGTCACGAGGCAGGCGCTCTACCGGCAGTTCGACGACCGGGCCGACCTCGACAACGCCATCGCCGTCGCAGCCGCGGACCAGCTCGTCGAGGCGGTGCTCCCGCACCTGGACCTGACCGGGTCCATCGAGAGCTCCGTGCGCTCGGGGCTGCTCGGCTACCTCGGGTACGTCGAGCAGCACCTGTCGGTCTACCGGTTCGTCCGGGCCCACGAGGCCTCGGGAGCCGTCGAGCGCGCGAAGGACTCGCTGCGCTCCAAGGTCGCGGGGGTCGCCCGGGACCACCTCGTCGCGACCGGCGTCGCCGGCGCCTCCCTCGCCGAGGTCTTCGCGACCGGGGTCGTCGGGATGGCCGACGCCGTCGTCGGCCGCTGGCTCGACGAACCCGGCGGGCTGTCCCGCGACCAGCTGGTGGACTACCTCGTGCAGATGGTCCTGGGGGTCATCGCCACGGTTGTGTCCCCCTGAGGCCAGGCCCGATCTGACCATCGTGTCCGATGTGTCGCGCGCCGACACACCTGGCGTGACCCTCGTGGACCTCATGGAGGGCGTGACCCGCACGCCCCTGGACCTGGCGGAGACCCTCCAGCTGGTCTCGGACACCATCGTCGAGTCCCTCGGCTTCGAGGTCGCGGTCATCAACCTCGTGGACGGCGACGACACCGCGCTGGTGGTCGTGGCCGTCTCCGGCCCCGAGGAGGTCCGCGAGCTGCTGCTCGGCCGACGTCAGGGCAACGACGGCTGGGACCAGCTCCTGGCCGCGAGCGAGCCGTGGGGCCGGCTGCGCTTCCTCGATCACGCGACGGCTCCGACCGCCCCGACGGACATCCTGACCTGGGTGCCCGACATGCCCATCTCGGACCACCCGGACGCCTGGCACCCCGAGGACGCGCTGTTCGCGCCGCTGCAGTCCGCCGACGGCCGGCACCTGGGCATGCTGTCGGTCGACGTGCCGCGGGACGGCAAGCGCCCCGGACCTGCGACCCGGCACGCCCTCGAGGCGTTCGCGGTGACCGCGGCGCTGGCGATCGAGCACGCCACCCTCGCCACCGAGAGCCGGCGCGGCGTGGAGCGCTTCACCGCCGTCTTCGACTCCAGCCCGGTCGCCATCGCGATCCTGTCGTCCGAGCGGACCTTCGTCCGGGTCAACGACGCGTTCTGCGCCTTCCTGGGGCGGGACCGGGGCGAGCTCGTAGGTCGCAACCCGATGGACTTCACGCACCCCGACGACCGGGACCTCAGCGACGCGGTGTCCTACCAGGTCCGCAACGACCCGAGTCCGATGACGCCGGTGGAGAAGCGGTACGTGCTTCCCGACGGCAGCACGGTGTGGGGCCGCCTGCAGCTGGCTCCTCTGAACCAGGCCGACGACCCCGGCGCGCTCGTGGCCCAGGTGGTCGACGTGACCGAGCGCAAGCGCAGCGAGGACCGCCTGGTCCGGCAGGCGCACTACGACTCGCTCACCTCGCTGCCGAACCGCGGCGAGTCGATGACGCGGCTGCGCCGCGCCCTCGAGGACGACATGAGCGCCGGCACCATGACGGCGGTCTTCTTCTGCGACCTCGACCGGCTCAAGCTGGTCAACGACGGGCACGGGCACGCGGTCGGCGACGCCTACATCCGCGAGGTCAGCCGCAGGATCCGCGCCAGCGTGCGGGAGAGCGACACCGTGGGACGGCTCAGCGGCGACGAGTTCGTCGTCGTGCTCAGCGGGGTCCGGTCGCCGACGGAGGCGATCGGCATGGCAGGTCGCATCATCGACGCCGTGCGGCAGCCCCTGACCCTGACCGGTGCGTCGTTCACCCCCTCGCTGTCGCTCGGGATCGCCTACAGCGCCGGCCCCGGGACGACCGCCGACGATCTGCTGGCGCAGGCCGACACCGCGATGTACCGCGCGAAGAACGAGGAGCGCGGCGCCTGGCAGGTCTACGACCCCTCCATGAGTGGCTCCGCGGTGGCCAAGCTCGAGCTGCGTCACGACGTGGAGTCCGCGCTGCGGGACGGGCAGTTCGTGCTGCACTACCAGCCGATCGTCTCGCTCGTGAACCGTGCGGTGGTGGCCTACGAGGCACTGCTGCGCTGGCAGCACCCGAAGCTGGGGCTGCTGATGCCCGGCCAGTTCCTCGACGTGGTGCTCGACAGCGAGTACGAGTCGCCCGTCACCGACTGGCTCATCGAGCAGGCCGCCCACGACTGCTCCCGGCTGCCTGACCGCACCCGGGTCTCGGTCAACGTAAGCTCGCTGCAGGTCGGCAGGCGTGACCTGCCAGACGTGGTCTCGGCCGCCCTGGGCGCGGCGGGGCTCGCTCCGGAGCGGTTCGCCCTCGAGCTGACAGAGGACAAGCTGCTCTCCCGGGCCGACGGGCCCGACCTGCTCGCGCGGTTGCGCAGTCTCGGGATCTCCCTCGCGCTCGACGACTTCGGCACCGGCTATGCCGGCCTGGGCTACCTGCAGCGCTTCCCGACGCTGGACCTCATCAAGCTGGACCGCGCCTTCGTCGCCGGCCTCGGGCGGGAGCCGGTCAGCGAGCACATCGTGCGCTCGGTCGTCGAGCTCGCGCGCGGCTGCGGCTTGCAGCTCGTGACCGAGGGCGTCGAGACCGAGGCGCAGGCCACGGCCCTGCGGGAGCTGGGTGTCCGGTACGCCCAGGGCTACTACTTCGGACGGCCGGCGCCGCTGTGTCAACCCGGCGAGCCCGTCGCCCGTTAGCCAGGTGCGCGCGACCATCCTGCGAGGTCGGCGTCGCCGGCGGCGGACAGCCCGACACCGGAGCCGTCGCCCACGAGGACGCCGGCGGGACGACGCTCAGGCTCGGTGGCTCCGCGGTCCTGAACTAGGCTGGGACCTTGTCGAGGAAGCCGGTGACCGTCGCGATCCGGCGCCCGTCGAGCGTCGCCACGTCGAAGCCCTCCACCAGCGGCTCCCCACCCGCAGGCCCCAGGCCCCAGCGGAACCGGACGACGTCGTGGTGGCTGTCCGGCTCGTCGAGCAGCGTGAAGACGAAGCCGCGGAACTGGCCCTGGACGGCTGCGATGGTGGCCTCGAGCTGGTCGTGGCCGAAAACATCCACGAGCGGGTCGACGTAGGTGATCTCGGCCGTGAACGCGTCCTCGACGGCTGCCTTGCGGGTCGTCGGGTCGGTCGCGTTCCACGCTGCCAGGTAGCGGT
The DNA here is from genome assembly GCA_025464915.1 of Frankiales bacterium. Classification (GTDB taxonomy): domain Bacteria; phylum Actinomycetota; class Actinomycetes; order Mycobacteriales; family SCTD01; genus RYN-111. Next base: position 4,796 of record JAODNF010000439.1, read on the forward strand.
CGGTCAGGTCGGACATGGTGCTCTCCTTCGCTTGGTGTGCAAGGAGAGTGGGCCAGGTGAGGTCATGTCGTCGATGACCTCGGAGGTCATGGCTCAGAAGTAGCGCGGCTCCATGTCGAGGGTCGTGCGGTCCAGGCTGGCGACCAGGTCGAGCTGCGGGTGCACCTTGGGCAGCTCCCAGGCGAAGAAGTACTGCGCCGCGCGCCGCTTGCCCTCGTAGAAGTCGCCGTCCTTGCCCTCGACGGCCACCAGCTGCTCGAGCCAGATCCAGGCGAGCACCGTGTGACCAACGGCCTCGAGGAACGGCGTCGCGTTGGCGAGGGACAGGGCGACATCGCCTGCGCCCCAGACCTTCTGGGTCACCTCGACGATGCGGTCGACGGCAGCGCGCAGGGGAGCGGCGTACTCCTCGGGAGCCCTGTCGCAGGTGGCGTAGATCGTCTCGGCGAGCTTCACCAGACCGGCGCCGTCCTGCTGGGTGACCTTGCGGCCGAGCAGGTCGAGGGCCTGGATGCCGTGGGTGCCCTCGTGGATCGGGTTGAGGCGGTTGTCCCGGTAGAGCTGCTCGACCGGGTACTCGCGCGTGTAGCCGTACCCGCCGAGCACCTGGATGGCGAGGCTGTTCGCCTCGAGGCACCACTGGCTCGGCCAGCTCTTGGCGATCGGAGTGAGCATGCCGAGGAGCAGCTCCTCGTGGGCGTCGACGAGCTTCATGCAGTAGAGCTCGAGGGCGAGGGCGCCCTCGACGTACGACTTCTGCGCGAGCAGCATCCGGCGCACGTCGGGGTGCTGGATGATCGGGACCTGCGGCGTCGTGGCGTCACCACCGGCCCGGCCCTGCGGCCGGCCCTTGGCGTACCCGAGCGAGTGCAGGTAGCCGCTGTAGCCCAGGGCCGTCGCGCCGAGCCCGACCCCGATCCGGGCCTCGTTCATCATGTGGAACATGTAGGGCAGGCCGCGGTTCTCCTCGCCGACGAGGTACCCGGTCGCGTCCTCGAACGACAGCACCGTGTTGACCGTGCCGCGGAAGCCCATCTTGTGGTTGATGCCCGCGAGGGTCACGCCGTTGCGCTCGCCGTCGATGAGCTTGGGCACGACGAACAGCGAGATCCCCCTGCTGCCGGCGGGCCCGCCCGGGACCTTCGCCAGCACCAGGTGCACGATGTTCTCCGACAGGTCGTGCTCACCCGCGCTGATCCACATCTTGCTGCCGGTGATGCGGAAGCTGCCGTCGTGCTGGCGCTCCGCACGCGTCGTGATGTCACCGAGCGAGCTGCCGGCCTGCGGCTCGCTCAGGCACATGGTGCCGAAGTAACGGCCCTCGACCATCGGCCTCACGTAGGTGTCGATCATCTCCTGCGACCCGTGCGCGAGCAGCAGGTTGGCGTTGGCGACGGTGAGGAGCGGGTACGCCGCGGTGCCGACGTTCGCGGCGTGGAACCACGCCATCAGGGCGCCGCAGACCGTGGCAGGCAGGTCCATGCCGCCGACGCTCTCGGGCATCCCGGCGCCGATGAAGCCGGCCTCGTTGTAGGCCTTCAGCGCCTTCCCGACCTCCTCGTGCAGGACCACCCTGCCGTTGTCGAACACCGGCTCCTCGAGGTCGTTGCGCCGGTTGTGCGTCGCGAACCGCTCCGTCGCGATCTGCTCGGCGAGATCGAGGACGGCGTCGTAGGTCTGGCGGTCACCGGGAACCTGCAGCCACTCGTACAACAGGAAGTCGAGGTCGCGACGGGACAGCAGCGTGGAGGCCATGGCTGCCAGGCTAGGCCGCGGACCTCACGACCGGCGCGACCTCGGTGCCGAGCAGCTCGATGCTGCGCAGCAGGTCGTCGTGCGCGAGCCGGACGTTGGTCATCTGCAGCGCCATCCGCTCCACGCCGCCGAGGTCCTCGCCGATCCGTGCGACCTTGGCGGCGACCGTGGCCGGCGACCCGATGAGGAACGCGCCGTCCGGCTCGCACATCGCGTCGTACTGGGCCCGCACCGGCGGCCCGAAGCCGCGCTCGCGGCCGATCTTGGTGAACATCTGCGCCCAGCCCGGGTAGAACGCGTCGCGGGCGGCAGCGTCGGTGTCGCCGACGTAGCCGAAGCAGTGCAGGCCGACCCGCAGCGCCTCGGGCGAATGGCCTGCCTCGGCCCCGGCTCGCCGGTAGAGGTCGACGAGCGGGCGGAACCGAGCCGGCTGGCCTCCGATGATGGCGACCATGAGCGGCAGCCCGAGCAGGCCGGCCCGGACGAAGGACTCCGGCGTGCCGCCCACCCCGACCCAGATGGGCAGCGGGTCCTGCACCGGGCGGGGGTAGACACCCTGGCCGGTCAGCGGCGGGCGGTGCCGGCCCGACCACGTCACGTGCA
>JAODNF010000441.1 GCA_025464915.1 Frankiales bacterium
ACACGGCTCATGACCCCTACGGACCACTACGCCCGCGTCGCCGACGACTTCACGCGCACGCTCGACGGCGTGAACGACTGGAGCGCAGGCACTCCCTGCGAGGAGTGGGACGCCCGCTCCCTCGCCAGGCACGTCGTCGACACCCACCACCGGGTGCTCTCCCGCGTGAGCGGTACGGAGGCGGTGGTCCTCGACGACGCCGCGGACGTCGTACCTGCCTGGAGGTCCGCGCGTGCCCAGGTACAGCAGGCCCTGATCGACAACGGCCACGAGGAGGTCGACAGCTTCGGCGGCAAGGTGCCGTTCAGCCAGCTCGTCGACACGCTGCTCTGCGCCGACACCCTGCTGCACACGTGGGACCTCGCCCGCGCGACCGGTCAGGACGACACCCTCGACCTCACGGCCGTGTCGAAGGCGCACGCGTTCCTCACGCCGATGGGCGACGCGATGCGCGCCCCTGGAGGCTTCGGCCCCGAGAAGCCGGTCGAGGCCGAGGCCTCAGCGCAGGACCGGCTGCTCGCCTTCACCGGCCGTCAGCCCTAGGGACGCCAGCTGCTCAGGTAGCGCTGCTGCTCGGGCGTCAGCGCTTCGAGACCGATCCCCAGCGCGGCCAGCTTGGTGCGGGCGACCTCGGCGTCGATCTCGGGCGGCACGTCGTACACGCCAGGCTTCAGCACCTGCGTCGTCAGCCACTCCAGCGTCAGGGCCTGTACGGCGAAGCTGACGTCCATGACGGACGCGGGGTGGCCCTCGGCGGCCGCCAGGTTCACGAGCCGGCCCTCCGCCACGAGCAGCAGCCGGCGGCCGTCGGCCATCAGGTGCTCGTCGACGTGCGGCCGGACCTTGCGGTGCACCTCCAGGCTGTTCTCGGCCAGTGACCGGACGTCGATCTCGACGTCGAAGTGACCGGCGTTCGCCAGGACCGCGCCGTCCTTCATGACCTCGAAGTGCTCGGCGCGCAGGACGTCGCGGTTGCCGGTGGCGGTGATGAACACGTCGCCGAGGGGCGCGGCGTCGGCCATCGTCGCCACGCGGTGGCCGCTCAGCACCGCCTCGAGAGCGCGCGCCGGGTCGATCTCGGTGACCAGCACGTGCGCGCCGAGACCCCGTGCCCGCTCGGCGATCCCAGCCCCGCAGGGTCCGTAGCCGGCGATCACCACGGTCGTGCCCGCCAGCAGAGCGCCGGTCGCGCGCAGCACCGCGTCGACGGTGGACTGGCCGGTGCCGTGCCGGTTGGCGACGAGCCGCTGCACGGAGGTGTCGTTGACCGCGACCATCGGGATCTTGAGGGCGCCGTCTGCCGTCATCTGCCGCAGCCGCAGCACGCCGGTCGTCGTCTCCTCCACCCCCGCCCTGACGCCCTTGCGCAGGACGGGCTTCGTGTGGAGCAGGTCGACCAGGTCGCAGCCGTCGTCGAGGAGCAGCTGCGGGCCTGCCTCGAGGACTGCGGTCAGGTGCGCGACGTACTCGTCACGGGTCACGCCGTGCCGCGCGTGCACCCCGACGCCCTCCGCGGCGAGGGCGGCCGCGACGTCGTCCTGGGTGGACAGCGGGTTGCTCGCCGCGAGGTGCACCGCCGCACCCCCGGCGGTCAGCACGCGGACCAGCGCCGCCGTTTCCGGCGTGACGTGCATGCAGGCCGCGACCGTGATGCCGTCGAGCGGTCGCTCCTGGGCGAACCGCTCCCGCAGCAGGCCGAGGACCGGCATCGCGCGCTCGGCCCAGGCCACCTTGCGGGCGCCCTGCTCGGCAAGCGCCGGGTCGGCGACGTCGTACGACGGCATGGCGGCAGACTACGGGCCATGACCACTCTGCCCCTCGACGCTGCCGGCGACATCGACATCGCGCTGGTCTTCGCCAACGCCCCCGGCTTCCTCAGGACCCTCGGCCCGACCCTCGTGTCCGTCGACGACGAGAAGGCCGTGCTCCGGCTCGACGCCGGCCCCGACCTGCACAACCACGTGGGCGGTCCGCACGCGGCGGCGCTGTTCGGGCTCGGTGAGCTGACGGCGTTCGCCTTGCTGCTCAAGGTGTTCGGCCCCGAGGTGAGGGCGGGCGGCGTGCCGTTCATCAAGTCCGGCGAGATCAGCTACCAGGCACTGGTGACCGAACCGGTCCTCTCGACGGCGACGATCACCGACGACGTACCGGCGTTGCGGGCCCGCTTCGAGGAGAAGGGCTCGGTGTCGTTCCAGTGCGAGGTGCTCATCACGCTGGAGAGCTCCGGCACTCAGTCGACCGTGATGCACCCGACCATGACCCTGAAGCGCTTCTGATCACCAGCGATGCCGGAGGTCCCTGGGACATCAGGGCTCGACGCGCCGGCGCGTCGAGCGCAAGAGTCCCTGGGACCGCTAGGAGAGGCCGCGGTCGAGGTCGGGCTCGAGGTACATCTGGACGGCGAGCGGCTCGGCCGTCCGGACCCGCACCTCGGCGGCGTCGATGGCGAGCGCCACCTGAGGAAGCGTCAGCGACGGCTCGACGGCGATCTTGGCGGCGACGAGGAGCTCGTCCGGCCCGAGGTGCATGGTCTTGAGGTGGATGACGCGCAGCACCGTCGTGCCGTCGACCAGCGCCTCGGAGATCGCTGTGACGGCGAGCCGGGAGGCTGACTCCCCGATGAGCAGCGACTTCATCTCGACGCCGAGCACGAGGGCGACGGCACCGAGGAGCAGGCCGATCGACAGGGTCCCGATGCCGTCCCAGACACCGTCCCCCGTGGCCAGCGTCAGCGAGACGCCGAGCAGCGCGAGCACCAGGCCGATGAGCGCAGCGAGGTCCTCGAGCAGCACGACCGGCAGCTCCGGCTGCTTGGCGTGCCGGATGAAGGAGACCCAGGACTGCGAGCCCTTGATCCGCTGGGACTCCGTGATCGCGGTCCGGAACGAGAAGCCCTCCGCCAGGATGGCGAACACCAGGATCGTGATCGCCACCGACGGGCTGTCGAGCTCGCCGGGGTGCAGGACCTTGTGGATGCCCTCGTAGGTCGCGAACAGCGCGCCGAGGCTGAAGATGACGAGAGCGACGACGAAGGAGAAGAAGTACCGCTCCGCGCCGTGCCCGAACGGGTGCAGCTCGTCCGCGTCGCGCCCGGCACGCTTGCCGCCGACGAGCAGCAGCACCTGGTTGCCCGAGTCGGCGAAGGAGTGCACCGCCTCGGCGGCCATCGACGACGACCCCGTCACGACCGCGCCGACGGTCTTGGCCAGCGCGATGGCGGCGTTCGCCCCGAGGGCGGCGACGATCGCCTTGCCCCCACCTCCTTGGCTCATCGGGAGACGGCTGCCTTCAGCTCGGTGATCGCGTCGACGGGGGTGGGGTCGAGGCCCTCGACGAGGGCCAGGTAGGTCGAGGTCCAGTCCCCGAGCGAGACGAGCGACGCGAGCCGCTGGAAGGGCGACAGCCCCTCGGCGATCAGCTCGCTGACGTCGACCCCGCGGCTGCGGGCCAGGTCGCGCACGACCACCGCGCGACGGGCGACGGCCGGGTGCTCCTCGGTGTCGCGCAGCAGCACCAGGTGCATCCGGGTGCGGGTGGGGGCCTCGTCCTCGAACGGGTCCGCGAAGATGTCCCTCGGGCCGCCGGCGAAGGGCCCGTCGAACGCGACCACCTGGTTGTGCCCGGCCTCGGGCAGCACCCCCCAGGTCGCGGGGACCTTGCTGTTCTCGTTGAGCTGGCAGGCGAAGCGGTACGCCGACACGCCCGTCAGCGGGGTGGTGCCCCAGATGACGGGCAGCGCCTCCGACAGCCCGAGGGCGAGCGTCTTGGCGGGGTTCAGGACCGTCTCGGCGCCCGGCCGGCTGCGGGTCGCGAGCTGCTCGAGCAGCACCGCGGTCGCCTCGACCTCCTCGGCCGGGCAGGACAGCAGGCCGAGGGCGTCGCCGGCGATGACCAGCGGTGTCGACAGGGCGAAGACCGAGGCCCGCGGCTGACGGCCCTGGGCGTTCACGGGCACGAACAGCGCGCGGCCGCGCACGGCCAGCGCCTCCAGCGGGGAGTCGGACGCTCCGACGACGAGCAGCCGGCAGCCACGTCGTACTGCCTCGTCGAGGGTGGAGAGGGTCTCCTCGGTCGTACCGCTGCAGGAGACGGCGATGACGAGGTCGGCGGCCCCGACCCAGGTCGGGAGGCCGAAGCCCTTGTGGGCGATCACGGGGACCGGGCAGGTGGGGCCGGCCACGGCGGCCAGCACGTCGGCGGCGATGCCCGAGCCGCCCATACCGAGGACGACGACCGACCGGGGAAGGTCCTCGTCGGCCAGCCGCGCGACGCCGGCCTCGGAGCAGAGGGCCGCGGCCTCGCGGACCTGCGCCGCAGCCGACGCGACCGCACGCAGCATGCCCGAGGCGTCGGCGGCCTCGAGCGCGTCGGGGACGTCGAGGAGGTCGTCCACTAGGACGGCTTGCGGGCCTCGTCGACGAGGAGCACCGGAATTCCGTCGCGGACCGGGTAGGCCAGGCCGCAGCCGGTGCAGACCAGCTCTCCGGCGGTGTCGTCCGCCTTCAGCGGCTTCTTGCAGTCGGGGCAGGCGAGGATCTCGAGGAGAGCGGGGTCGACCTTCATGACGCCAGCCTAGTCACGAGCGGATCAGGGCCAGGACTTCGTCCCGGACCGCGGCGACCGTGCCCTCGTCGGCCGCCTCGACGTTGAGGCGCAGCAGCGGCTCGGTGTTGGAGGCCCGCACGTTGAACCACGCGCCGTCGCCGAGGTCGACGGTCAGCCCGTCGAGCTCGTCCTGGGGCTGCCCGGCGTACTTGTCCTTGATGGCCGCGATCCGGCCCGCCTGGTCGTCGACCGAGCTGTTGATCTCGCCCGAGGCGACGAAGCGCTCGTAGGGCTGCAGCAGCTCCGACAGCGGCTTGTCCTGGTTGCCGAGGGCAGCCAGCGTGTGCAGCGCCGCGAGCATGCCGGAGTCGGCGTTCCAGAAGTCCCGGAAGTAGAAGTGGCCCTAGTGCTCGCCTCCGAAGACCGCGTTGCTCTCGGCCATCTTGGCCTTGATGAAGCTGTGGCCGACCCGCGTGCGGACCGCCTTGCCCCCGAGCTCCTCGACGACCGTCGGGACGGACCGCGAGGTGATGAGGTTGTGGATGATCGTCGAACCCGGTTGCCGGGCCAGCTCCCGCGCCGCGATGAGCGCCGTCAGGGTCGACGGGCTGACGATCTGGCCGCGCTCGTCGACGACGAAGCAGCGGTCGGCGTCGCCGTCGAAGGCCAGGCCGATGTCCGCGCCGACCTCCTGGACCTTCACCTGCAGGTCGCGCAGGTTCTCGGGGTCGATCGGGTTGGCCTCGTGGTTCGGGAACGAGCCGTCGAGCTCGAAGTACATCTCGGTGACCTCGAGCGGCAGGCCCTCGAACGTCGTCGGGACGGTGTGGCCGCCCATGCCGTTGCCCGCGTCCACGACCACCTTGAGGGGCGACATCGTCGCGAGGTCCGGGACCAGTTGCTTCATGTACGCCGCGTAGGCGGCCAGCACGTCCTGCGTGGTGATGAGCCCGGTGGCGCCCCGGGACGGGACCTCGGAGTCGAGGAAGGACTCGGCCTCCTCACGGATCTGCACGAGGCCGGACTCCTGGCCCACCGGCTTCGCGCCGGCCAGGCAGAGCTTGATGCCGTTGTAGCGGGCCGGGTTGTGGC
>JAODNF010000455.1 GCA_025464915.1 Frankiales bacterium
GTCTTCGCCGCCGGGGGCGTCGCGCTGCTCGCGGTGCGCCGCTCGCGCTTCGGCCGGCGGCTCGCGGCGATGGACGACTCGCCTGCCGCCGCCGCGACGCTCGGCATGCGCCTCGCCCGCGTGAAGCTCGGCGTCTTCGCCGCCGCCGCGGGCACGGCCGGCCTCGGCGGAGCGCTCTTCGGGGGCCTCGGGGCGGGCATCGTCAGCGGCAGCGACTTCGGCACCCTGCAGTCGTGCGTGCTGCTCCTGCTGCTGCGCATCGGCGGCATCAAGACGGTCACGGGGGCCTTCCTCGCCGCGGTCGTCACGGCCGTCCTTCCCGTCGTCCAGCAGCAGGTCCCGTCACTGGGCGGGCTGGCGTACGCCGTGACCGGGCTCGGTGCCCTGACCCTGGCCTACGCCCCCGGCGGTGTGGGGGGCTTCCTCGCGGAGCTGCCCCGGCCGCACCTGCCGCGCGTGAGGCGGGTCGCCCATGCCTGACACGCTCGTGAAGGCCCCCGCGCTCGAGCTCCGCGGCGTCCGCGCCGGGTACGGCCGCATCCAGGTGCTGCACGACGTCGACCTGCTCGTCCCGGCGGGCCGCGTCGTCGCGCTGCTCGGACCCAACGGAGCGGGCAAGACCACGACGCTGTCGGTCGCGAGCGGCAAGCTGGCCGCGACGGCAGGTCACCTGCACGTGGGCGGCCAGCACGTGAACGGCGCGTCAGCCGCGGCTCTCGCCCGCGCCGGCGTGTGCCGCATCCCCGAGGGCCGCGGCATCTTCCCGACCCTCACCGTCGCGGAGAACCTCAAGCTCGTCGGCTTCCTCGGGTCGAAGGCGGACGGCGTCGCCGACACGGCCTACGAGCGCTTCCCGGTGCTCGCGCAGCGGCGCGGTCAGCTCGCCGGGACGATGTCCGGTGGCGAGCAGCAGATGCTGGCCATGGCCCGCGCCCTGGGGTCCGACCCCGGGCTGCTGCTGCTCGACGAGATCTCGATGGGCCTCGCACCCAAGGTGGTCGCCGACCTCTACGAGGTCGTCGGGCAGCTCGCCGCCACAGGGATCAGCGTGCTGCTCGTCGAGCAGTTCGTGCACACTGCCCTGGCGATCGCGGACTACGCCGCGCTCATGGTCAACGGCCGCATCGTGCGGATGGGCGAGCCGGCGGACGTGCAGGACGCGATCCAGGAGACCTACCTCGGAGGTGGTCGGTGAACAAGCTGCTGCCCCTGCTCGTCGTCGCGTTCTCCCTGCCCGTCCCCGCGCAGGCGGCCGAGCCCGGCTCGGGACTCGCGTCGTACGCGATGATCGCGAACGCTCCCGGGATCGCGGTCGAGGGGCTCTACCGGGACGTCGCCGTCACGCTGCCCGAGACGACGTCGACGCTCAGCACCGGCGGGGTGGGCGCCGCGCTCGCGACCCTGGCCTGGCCGGGTCCGATCGCCGGCAACCTCGGCACCACGATCCTGGTCCTCTCCGATCAAGCGCCGCCGCAGGTGACGCTCCTCAACGACCCGGTTCGCGCCGAGGCCCGCAGCGGCGGGACGCAGAACGCCAGCTACAGCACCCTGCCCGGCACGCTGATGTCTGCACACGCCACCGGCGACACGGTGACAGCGTCGTCCAGGACGGGCTCGACCACGCTGCCCGTCGGGGGCGTCGGGGCGTTCTCGGGCGAGACCAGGACCGCCTTCACCAACGCGACCCAGTCGGTGGCCACCGCGACGGGCCTCGTCCAGGACGTGTCGCTCGCAGGAGGCGTCATCCACATCGGCTCGGTCACCTCGAAGGCGGAGGCCAAGAACGACGGCGGAACGGTCAGCGGCACCGGCAGCACCGTGGTGACCGGCCTGACCGTCGCGGGTGTGCCCGTCCAGGTGGACGACAAGGGCCTGCACGTCGCCTCGACGAACGTGCCGCTGGCGACCGCGACGGTCACCGACGCGGTGAAGGCGATCGGGCTGACGGCGCTGCTGACGCAACCTCGGGTCACCAAGAGCGCAGGCGCCGTCAGCGTCACCGCCGGCGCGCTCGTCCTCATGTACACCCGGGGAGCGAGCACGTACGCCTTCACCATCGGCCGCGCAGCCGTCGGGCTCGCGGCGTCCCGCAGCGGCTCCGGCTTGACGCTTCCGCCGCTCCCGCTGCCGACCGGCGGGAGCGCCGCCCTCCCGGTGACGTCGCTGCCGCGCACCGACGCCCCTGTCACCGGCTCACAAGCTCCCCCGCTGGCCGCCCCCATGACGGCCCCGAGCCCGCCGCAGGCGTTCCTGCCCTCGATCGCGGCCGCCACCGCTCGGCTCGCCGGTGGCGCGACCGGTCTGGGCGTGGCCGGCCTGGTGCTGCTCGCCGGGCTGCTGGTGATCGGCATGAAGCGGCTGCCCGACAAGGTGCTGGCCGTCGACACCTCCGACTGCGACGAGTGGCCACGATGACGGACAGGCACGGCGAGCTCGTGGAGAGCGCGCGCGAGCTCCACTCCGGCAAGCGCCACTGGAACGACCGCTGGCTGCTCGTCGCCGGTGGCGCGGCGCTGGCCCTCGGTCTCGTCGCGATCGTCCTCGGCTGGTACGGCGCGGCCCAGTCGACGCTGGACTTCGAGCAGACGCCGTACGTCATCTCCGGCGGCCTCCTCGGCGTCGGCCTGATCGTGCTCGGGTCGTTCCTCTACTTCTCGTTCTGGCTCACCTGCCTGGTGCGGGAGAACCGGCAGACCGCGACCCGGACGGCGGCCCACCAGGACCGCCTGGAGCACCTCGTCGCGCAGCTGCTCGTCGACCGGCCCGAGCAGCTCGTCGTCACGGAGCACGGCACCGTCGTGCACCGGGTCGGGTGCCCTGCCACCCTCGGGCAGCCGGTCGAGGCGACGACCGCGAGCAGCGCGACCTGCGAGCTGTGCCGGTGACCCTGCTCGAGGTGGTCGGCGCGACCGTCCGGTTCGGCGGCCTGGTCGCCGTCGACGACGTGGCGCTCTGCTCGGCCGAAGGCACGGTCACCGGGCTCATCGGTCCCAACGGCGCGGGCAAGACGACGCTGTTCAACGTCATCACGGGGCTGCAGGCCCCGACGGCCGGGGTGGTGCTGCTCGACAGACAGGACATCACGCACGCGCCGGCGCCGAGCCGGGCCCGGCTGGGGGTGGCCCGGACCTTCCAGCGGCTCGAGGTGTTCGGGTCCATGACCGTGCTCGACAACGTCCTCACCGCAGCCGAGCTGCGCCGGACCTGGACCAAGGGCGACCTGCCGCCGATCGAGGTCGCGCGCGAGGTCCTACGGCGGGCGGGCGTCCTCGCCCACGCCGATGCGATGGCCGACGCTGTCCCGACCGGCATCGCGCGCCTCGTCGAGCTGGCCCGTGCGCTGGCCCTCCGGCCACGGCTGCTGCTGCTCGACGAGCCGTCGTCCGGGCTGTCGCCGCAGGAGACCGGGGCCTTCGCGGCTCTGCTCACGGACCTGGCCTCGGAGGGCATGGGGGTCCTGCTCGTGGAGCACGACGTCGACCTCGTGATGTCCGTGTGCTCCACCGTCCACGTCCTCGACTTCGGTCGGGTCCTCGCCGTCGGTTCGCCCGCCGAGGTGCAAGCAGATCCCCTCGTCCAGCAGGCCTACCTGGGAGCCACCGCATGACGACCATCGACCTGACCGCCGAAGAGTTCTGGGCCCTTCCGCCGGCAGCGCGCTACAGCGCCTTCCGGACACTGCGGCGAAGCGACCCGTTCGCGTTCTTCGCCGAGCCCGAGGTGCCGTACATCGAGGCCGGTCCCGGCTACTTCGCCATCACCCGGCACGCCGACATCGACGCGATCAGCAGCTCACCTGAGCTCTTCTGCTCGGGCAAGGGCGCGGTGTCGATCCCGGACATGCCGGTCGAGCTGGTCGAGTTCTACGGCTCGATGATCTCGCTCGACGACCCGAGGCATGCGCGCATCCGCCGCATCGTGTCGCTGACGTTCACGCCGAAGATGCTCGACCAGGTCGTCGACAGCGTCAGCGACCTCGCACGCCAGCTGCTGCTCGAGGCCCGCAAGAAGGCGGAGGCCGGCGACGGCACCTTCGACTTCGTGAAGGAGGTCGCGGCGCCGCTGCCCCTCAAGGTCATCTGCCAGATGATGGGCATCCCCGAGGCCGATCAGGCACTGGTCCTCGAGCAGTCCAACATCATCCTGTCCGGCGGCGACCCCGAGGTGCTCGGCACGGACTCCCAGGACGACGCCCTGGGCCTGTTCCTGCTGGCCGGTCAGACGCTCGCCGAGCTCATGCACCGGCTCGCGGCCGAGCGGCGGGAGACCCCGACCGACGACCTGACCTCCGCGCTCGTCAACGCCAACACCGATGATGGTGACGCGCTCACCGACCAGGAGCTCGGCTCGTTCTTCATCCTGCTGTGCGTGGCCGGCAACGAGACCACGCGGAACGCCATCAGCCAGGGCGTGCTCGCCTTCGACCAGTTCCCGGAGCAGCGGCAGCGGTGGATCGCCGACCCCGCACTGACCAAGAGCGCCGTCGAGGAGGTCGTGCGCTGGGCCACCCCCGTCACGTGGATGCGCCGGACGGCGACCCAGGACGTCGAGGTGGGCGGCCACACCTTCCACGAGGGCGACAAGGTCATCATGTTCTACGGCTCCGCCAACCGGGACGAGACCGTGTTCACCGACCCCGACACCTTCGACGTCGCCCGCTGGCCCAACCCGCACCTCGGCTTCGGGGCCCGGGGGCCGCACTTCTGCCTCGGGGCGCACCTCGCCCGGCGCGAGATCGCGGTCGCGTTCCAGAGCATCTTCGAGCTGATGCCCGACCTGCAGGTGGTGGGGGAGCCGGACCGGCTGCTGTCGTCGTTCGTCAACGGCATCAAGCGGATGCAGGTGCGTCTTGGCTAGTGCTGGCGGCTTCCGGGCGGTGATCGCGCGCACCTGCATCGTCAGCGGGACCTGCGAGGCCCTCGTGCCCTCGCTGTTCGAGATCGACGACGACGGGGCGCACGTGCTGCTCGAGCCTGTCCCGGACAACCTGCTGGAGGCGGCACGGGACGCTGCCGACCAGTGCCCCAGCCGGGCTCTGACGGTGATCTCGTGAAGCGGGCCTGGCTGGCGCTGCTGGTCATGACCGTCGCGGCGTGCGGCACCCAGGTCGACGACGGCACCCGGCGCAAGCTCGCCCAGGCGCAGCTGAACGGGTCCGCCGTCTCGGGTGGGAGCGCGGGCGCTGCTGCCAACGGGACGGGTGCTGTCAGCACCGACGGCGGCACGACCGCCGGTGCC
>JAODNF010000069.1 GCA_025464915.1 Frankiales bacterium
GGGTCGAGGATGTCGGGCCGGTTGGTGGCAGCGATCATGATGACGCCGCCCTTGACGTCGAAGCCGTCCATCTCGACCAGCATCTGGTTGAGGGTCTGCTCGCGCTCGTCGTGCACGCCGCCCATGCCGGCGCCGCGGTGCCGGCCGACGGCGTCGATCTCGTCGATGAAGATGATCGCGGGCGCGTTGGCCTTGGCCTGCTCGAACAGGTCGCGGACGCGGGAGGCGCCGACACCGACGAACATCTCGACGAAGTCGGAGCCGGAGATCGAGTAGAACGGCACGCCCGCCTCACCGGCGACCGCGCGGGCCAGCAGCGTCTTGCCGGTGCCGGGAGGGCCGTAGAGGAGCACGCCCTTCGGGATCTTCGCGCCGACCGCCTGGAACTTGCCCGGGCTCTCGAGGAAGTCCTTGATCTCCTGGAGCTCCTCGATGGCCTCGTCGGCACCGGCGACGTCGGCGAACGTGGTCTTCGGGGTGTCCTTGGAGACCAGCTTGGCGCGGCTCTTGCCGAACTGCATGACGCGCGAGCCGCCGCCCTGCATCTGGTTCATGAAGAAGAACAGCAGGCCGACGATGAGCAGGATCGGGAAGACCGAGAACAAGAAGCTCAGGAAGATGTTCTCGTGGCTGACCTTGACGTCGTAGTGGACCTTCGCCTCCTTGAAGGCGGCGGCGAAGTCACGACCCTGGTCGATGAGGTACGACGCCTGGAACTTGCGTCCGTCCGTGAGCGTGATCCGGACCTGCTGCTCCTTGTCCAGCAGCTGGTTCTTCGGGTGCTTGGCGTCGTCGACCACCTGCCCGGAGGAGATGTAGTCGAGGATCTGGGCGGTGTTGGACGCCTTGTAGTCCGTGCCGCGCAGGCCGGCCGTCACAGCCACCACGAGGACCAGGAACAGCACGATGTAGAGCGCGGGGCCCCTGGTGAAGCGCTTGAGGTTCATCGACGCGGGGCGGGCAGCCCCGTCCCTCCTGTCGGCGGAAGTTCTGGGAGACGACGGTACACCGGGCAGATGCACCGATACACCTCGTCCAACGGGTGGGAGGCTCGAGGTGTTCCGCCTGCCCCCGCGTCGCGCCTCTCCGGCCGTGCGTCGCGCCTCTCCGGCCGTGCCTCGCGCCTACCCGGCCGTGCCTCCCGCCTATCCGGCGTAGACCGAGGGCTTGAGGCGCCCCACGAACGGCAGGTCCCGGTAGCGCTCGGCGTAGTCGAGCCCGTAGCCGACGACGAACTCGTTCGGGATGTCGAACCCGGCGTAGCGGATCGGCACGTCGACCTTGGCCGCCTCGGGCTTGCGAAACAGCGCGCACACCTCGACGCTCGCCGGCCCCCGGGAGCGCATGTTGCGCAGCAGCCAGTTCAGCGTGAGGCCGCTGTCGATGATGTCCTCGACGACGAGCACGTGCTTGTCGGTGATCTCCCGGTCGAGGTCCTACAGGATCCGGACGACGCCCGAGGAGCTGGTGGACGAGCCGTACGACGACACGGCCATGAACTCCATCGACACCGGCGTCTCGAGCGCCCGGGCCAGGTCCGCCATGACCATGACAGCGCCCTTGAGGACGCCGACGAGCAGCAGCTCCTGGCCGCGGTAGTCCTCGTCGATGGCCTTGGCCAGCTCGCGGATCTTGTCCTGGATCTCCTGCTCGGAGAACAGGACCTCGTCGATCTCGTCCGGGACCGCCCTCATGATGCGAGGCCCCTGCGGAAGCGAGAGGGAAGCGAGCGCTGTCGTGGGGTGCTCACCCGCTGAAGGCTAGCCGTCCGGAGACCCGCGCCACCCGGCCTCCACCCGGAAGCGCGACGGGGCCCTGCCCGTGCCAGCCCTCGACGAGCGCGCGGAGCGCGTCGACGTGGGCGCTGGTGACGGCGCGACCGCACTGCTGCTCGGCCCAGAGCTTCAGGGACCGGGACCGCAGCGCGGCCGGAAGGGCCAGCAGGGCGGGTACGTCGCCGGTGGGCGTCGCGAGGGCGTCGAGCGCGTCCGCGTCCTCGCGCAGCAGCTTCGCCGTGCGGGCGAGCCCCGCAGCCGGTAGCGCGTCGAGGAGCTGCCGGAACCGCACCCGGTCGAAGCCCGGGTCCGTGTTGTGCGGGTCCTCCCACGGCGTCAGGCCCGCCTCGAGGCAGGCCGCGCGGGTCTGGGCCCGGGTCAGCTCGAGGAAGGGCCGGCGGTAGTGCCCCCGCACCGGAGCCATCCCGGACAGCGCCCGCGCACCGGAGCCGCGCAGGATGCCGAGGAGCACCGTCTCGGCCTGGTCGTCGCGGGTGTGGCCGAGCAGCACGAACCCCTCCACCCGGTCCAGCAGGGAGTAGCGCAGCTCTCTCGCCCGCGCCTCGACGTTCCCCCCTCGTTGCTCCGCGCCCTGGTGCCGCGGGGCTCGCAGGACGGTGGCACGGAGGCCGAGGCCCTCGCACTGGGCGGCGGCCTTCGCCGCGACCTCGTCGGAACCGGGCTGAAGGCCGTGGTCGACGACGGCGGCCGACGAGCCGGGCCGCTCGAAGGCCAGCGCCGCCGCGAGGGCGAGGGAGTCCGCCCCGCCGCTGACGGCAGCGGTCACCGGGTCGTTCCCGGCCAGCGACCGTCGTACCGCGAGTCTCGTCGCGGCCGTCGCCGGCGGGGGTCCGCTCATGCCGTGCGGGAGATCCAGGAAGCGGGGTCGAGGATCTCGTCCTTCGACGGCAGCGTCTCGGGCGACGTCCAGATCCGGTTGAAGCCGGCCATGCCGATCTCGCCGACGACGTGCCCGACGAACGCCCGGCCCTGCGAGTACTGCAGGGCCTTGAGGTCCATGCCGAGGAGCCGGCGCAGGAGCCGCTCGAGCGGGCCGCCCTTGTCGCGGCGGCGCTGCTCGAACTGGTCGCGGATGTGCTGCACGGTCGGGACGACCGAGGGACCGACGCCGTCCATGACGTGCTCCGCGTGGCCCTCGAGCAGCGACATGAAGCCGGTGACCCGGTCCATCACCTCGCGCTGCTCGGGGGTCTGGATCATCTCGACCAGTGAGCCGCTGCGGGGGCTGGACGCGACCTGCTTGAGGCGGGCGATCAGGGCCTCGGGGTCGTCGAGCTTGGACGCGGTGATGAGGTTCTGGACCTCCTCGCGCACGTGCGCGTGCAGCCACGGCACGGCGGTGAACTGGGTGCGGTGCGTGACCTCGTGCAGGGCGACCCAGAGCCGGAAGTCGTGCGGGTCGACCCCCAGCTTGCGCTCGGCCTCGACGATGTTGGGTGCCACGAGCAGCAAGCGGCCCTGCTCGCCCTCGGGCTGGAACGCCTCGTACTGGCCGAGGACCTTGCTCGACAGCCACGCGAGGATCGAGCCGATCTGGACGCCCGTGACCTTCGCGGTCGTCGCGACGGTCAGCTTGTTCTGCTTGCGGGTCAGCACCTCGGTCAGCGGGGACAGCACGTTGTCGAAGCCCTCGGCGTTGGCCTGCGCCCAGCCGGCGCGGTCCACGACGGTCGCGGGACCGACAACGCCCTCGAGGCCGGTGACCGACCGGACGTGCGCCTCCGCCTCGTCGGTGAGGTCACGCAGCATCACGACGACGTCGGCAGCCTCGCTCAGCGACAGCGACGGTCCCGGGGGCGCGAGCCGCCCGGCGATGCTGGCGGCCAGGCCGGTGTCCACGACGCTCATCCGTCGAGGTTAGGCGCAGCCGCAACCGGCGAGCGCGGCGGCGATGCGGTCCAGCGCGGCTTCGGTGGCCAGCGTGCCGCCGAGAGGTGCGCGGTCGGCGGTGACGTCGAAGGCGAGCACGCCGCCGGTCCTCGTGGTCACGAGCCCGGCAAGGGCGCTGACGCCGTTGAGCGTCCCCGTCTTCGCGCGCACCTCCCCCGCCGCGGCGCGAGTGGGCGCCGTGCGGTAGCGCTTGCCCAAGGTCCCGTCGAAGCCGGCGATCGGCAGACCGCTCAGGAGCGGGGCGTACGCCGGGGACGCGGCAGCCTTTGCCAGCAGCTGCGCGACCGCGAGCGGCCGGACCGTGTCGAGGGGCGACAGGCCACTGCTGTCGCGCAGGGCGATGCCGGAGACGCCGAGTTGCTGCAGCGCCCCGCGGGTCCCGGCGACCGCCCCGGCGAAGCTCGCCGGCTGCCGGGTCGCGATCGCGACCTGCCGGCCGAGCGCCTCGGCCAGGTCGTTGTCGCTGCGGGTCAGCATCGCCTCGACGAGCTGCCGGACGGGGGCGCTGTCGACGTACGAGACCTGCTCGGCGCCGGCCGGCGCCGCGGTGCGCGCGACGGGGGCCGTGACGTGCAGCAGCGCGGCGAGCTGCCGACCGGCCTCGAGGGCCGGGTCCTGGACCCGGGGGCCCTTCCGCGCCGTGCGACCCTCGTCGACCTCGAGGGCGCTGACCGGGGCGACGTTGCCGGTGGTCACGTAGGACGGCTTCCAGCCCGGGCCCAGCTTCGGACCGGTGAACAGGCTGTCGTCGACGAGGACCCTCGTGACGCCGGTCAGCCCCTTGGCGAGGGCGCCGAGCTTGGCCGTGCCGGGGTAGCCCGCCGTGGCGTACCGCCCTCCGAGGGTGGGGTCGCCGCCGCCGACGAGGACGACCTCGCCCGGTCTCGCTCCGCGGACGACCCGGGTACGCAGTCGCTGGTCGGGGTCGAGCACCGTCAGGGCCGCGACGGCGGTCGCCAGCTTCGCGGTGGAGGCGGGCGTCACGGGGCGGCCTCCGTCCTGGTCGAGGACGGTGGTCCCGTCGCTGCTGACCACTGCGATGCTGACGCGGCCACCGAGGGCCCTGTCGGCCAGGGCCCGCGTGAGCGCGCGCCGGAGCCCCGCCGTGCCGACCGTCCCCGTCGGTGCCGCTGCCAGCAGCGGCGTGCGGGTCGGGACGGGGGCCGGGCTGGCCGTCGCCACCGGGGTCGGGGTGTCCGAGGCGTACCGGTACGCCCCTGCCCCGCCGGCTCCGAGGACCACGAGAACGAGCAGCGCGAGGAGGAGCCTGCGCACCTGCCCTCCTCGCGTGACCACCGACACAACCGACCGGGGCAGAGGTCCGTGCCCCGATAGACGACACTAAGAGCATGGAGTTCGACGTCACCATCGAGATCCCCAAGGGTCAGCGCAACAAGTACGAGGTGGACCACACCACGGGGCGCATCCGGCTGGACCGCATGCTCTTCACCTCGACGCGCTACCCGAGCGACTACGGGTTCGTCGAGGACACGCTCGGCGGCGACGGCGACCCGCTCGACGCGCTGGTCCTGCTGGACGAGCCGACGTTCCCGGGTTGCCTCATCCGCTGCCGCACGATCGGCATGTTCCGGATGACCGACGAGGCCGGCCCGGACGAGAAGCTGCTGTGCGTGCCGGTCGGCGACCCGCGCCAGTCGCACCTGCAGGACATCTTCCACGTGCCGGAGGTCGACCGGCTCGAGATCCAGCACTTCTTCGAGGTCTACAAGGACCTGGAGCCCGGCAAGTCGGTCGACGGCGCCAACTGGGTCGGCCGCACCGAGGCCGAGGCGGAGGTCGTCGCCTCGCAGAAGCGGTTCCTCGACAACCCGCACGCCATCGACCACAGCGGCGACCCGGACCACAAGCCCTGACTGCATTTCCACAGCACCCTGGTGCTGTGGAAGCCGGGGGCTACAGCAGCGGGGCGACGTTCTCGCCGACGTTGTAGGCCTCCTCGAGGTGCGGCCAGCCGCTGAGGATCGCCTGGTCGAAGCCGAGGTCGCGGTACTCCGCGAGCCGCTCGGCCACCTGCTCGTAGGACCCGACGAGCGCCGTCGCA
>JAODNF010000104.1 GCA_025464915.1 Frankiales bacterium
CTCGGCTTCGACCCGCGGCTTCAGCTGTGCCACGAGGACGACGGCATCGAGGTGCTGCGTCGGTGCACCCTCGAGGACCACCCCGGCATCTTCAACGTCGGTGGCGAGGGCGTGCTGCTGCTCTCCCAGGCCGTGCGCCGGGTCGGTCGCCTCGGCATCGCGATCCCGTCGCCCCTGGTGACCCTCGTCGGTCAGGCGTTCCGGCGCGCGGGCCTCGTCGACTTCAGCCCCGAGCAGATGCGCTACCTCGAGCACGGCCGCGTCGCCGACGTCTCGCGCCTCGAAGCTGCCCTCGGATGGGGACCGCGACCCACCGCGGAGGCGATGCAGACGTTCGTCGAGCGCGCGCCCCGCATCCTGAACCCCGAGACCGTGATGGCCGCCGAGCGGCGCCTGCTCACGCTGATGACCAAGGAGCCGGCCCGTGCCTGAGGCCCGCGTCATCCCGCTGCGCTCGGACGACGAGCCGCCCGCCCCGCTGCCTTCCGCCCCGCTCGTCACGGACCCGTCGTCCTGGGAGCGCCGGCTCGCCGGGGGACTGGCCTTCGTCCGCCGCCGCATCACCGGCGACTACGAGATCGACGACTTCGGCTACGACAAGGACCTCACCGACCACGTGCTGCTTCCTCCGCTGCGGCCGCTGTACGACAAGTGGTTCCGGGTCGAGACCCGCGGCCTGGACAACATCCCGGACGCCGGTGGCGCGCTGATCGTCGCCAACCACTCCGGCACCATCCCCGTCGACGCCCTCATGACAATCCTGTCGGTGCACGACCACCACCCGGCGCACCGCACGGTGCGGCTGCTGGGCGCCGACCTGGTCTTCTCGCTGCCCGTGGTCGCGCCGGTCGCCCGCAAGAGCGGCCAGACCCTCGCGTGCAACGCCGACGCCGAGCGGCTGCTCAACGCCGACGAGCTGGTCGGCGTCTTCCCCGAGGGCTTCAAGGGCATCGGCAAGCCGTTCTCGGAGCGCTACAAGCTGCAGCGCTTCGGCCGTGGCGGCTTCGTCTCGGCGGCCCTTCGCACCGGCAAGCCGATCATCCCGGTGTCGATCGTGGGCGCCGAGGAGATCTACCCGATCCTCGGCAACTCCAAGACGCTGGCCCGCCTCCTCGGCCTGCCGTACGTCCCGCTCACGCCGACCTTCCCGCTGCTGGGCCTGCTCGGGGCCGTACCGCTCCCGTCGAAGTGGATCATCGAGTTCGGCGAGCCGATCGAGACGGCCGGGCTGGGTGGCGCCGCCGCGGCGGAGGACCCGATGCTGGTCTTCAACCTCACCGACCAGGTCCGCGAGACCATCCAGTCGACCCTCTACACCTTGCTGATGCAGCGCCGCTCCGTCTTCTTCTGACCCCACTCCCGTGTCCACAGCACCAGGGGGTGCTGGGGAGACCGGGACCGTCAGCGGTGGAGGGCCTTGGAGAGCGCTGAGCGCTCGTGGCGGCGCTTGAGCTCGAGCCCGCCGAGCACCGCGGCGACGGCCAGCCCGGTGCCCGCAGTAGCCGGGACGCCCACCTTCGCGGCCTTGCGGCCGGTGCGGAAGTCGCGGATCTCCCAGCCGTTCTTGCGCGCCGCCTCGCGCAGGCCGGAGTCCGGGTTGATGGCGACGCCGCGGCCGACCGTCGAGAGCATCGGGATGTCGTTCGCGGAGTCGCTGTAGGCGGTGCACCGCGAGAGCTCGAGCCCCTCGCGCTCCGCGAGCGCCTTGACCGCCTCGGCCTTGGAGGCGCCGTGCAGGGGCTCGCCGACCAGTCGGCCGGTGTAGAGGCCGTTCTCGACCTCGGCGACCGTGCCGAGCGCGCCGGTGAGGCCGAGTCGCTTGGCGATGATCCGGGCCAGCTCGATGGGGGTGGCGGTGACCAGCCAGACCCGCTGGCCGGCGTCGAGGTGGGCCTGCGCCATCGCGCGGGTGCCGGACCAGATCCGCTCGGCCATCAGCTCGTCGTAGATCTCCTCGCCGTAGGCCACGATGTCCGCCACGGACTTGCCGGCGACCAGGCTGAGCGCCTTCTCGCGGGCCTCGAGGACGGCGGCCGGGTCCTCGGAGCCGCGGACCCGGAACTTCAGCTGCTCCCACCCGAACCGGACCAGGTCGCCGGTCGTGACGAGCCCCCGCCCGGCCATGCCCTTGCCGAAGAAGTAGATCGAGGCCCCGCGGATCATCGTGTTGTCGACGTCGAAGAAGGCCGCGCCGGTGGGGTCGGCGGGTACGGCGAGGCCGGCCTCCACCTCCGCCGCGGCAGCCGAGGCCGCGCCGGCGAGCACGGCGGACACGCCGTCGTCGTTGCGCCTGCGGAGCCTCATGGTCTGAACCCTAGCGAGAAACGACTGAGGGCCCGCTGCCGAAGCAGCGGGCCCTCAGGAAGGTGCTAGGTGTTACGCGCCGTGCGTGAGGCGACGGCGGCGAGCGACGAAGGCGAGGCCCATGAGGCCGGTGGCGATCGTGGCCGTGAGGGGCAGGTTCGCACCCGTGCGGGGCAGGCTGTGCACCGCGACCGGCTTGCTCGGGACGACCGACTGCGCGACGAGCTTGTCGCCGACAGCGGCCTGCGCGCCGACCAGCTCGACGGTCAGCAGCTTCTCGCCCTTGGGCAGGAGGCTCGCGATGACCGGCGGGTTGAGGACGAGCTTGGCGGCGG
>JAODNF010000109.1 GCA_025464915.1 Frankiales bacterium
TCGCCGCCAACAACGGGCTGGTCGCGATCGCCATCGGCCTGGACTCGCGCCGCTCACCCCGCGAGGTGCTCCGCAGCGAGCTGTCGTGGCTGCTGCCGTCCTTCGTGGCCTACGGCGTGCTCGCGGCACTGCTCGGCGAGGCCTTCGGGCTGTCGGACGGCTGTGGCGTGGTCGCCTTCCTCGTCCCGCCGGCGCTGCTGCGGCACTCCCAGCGGCAGTACGTCACCAAGACCAAGCGCTCAGCCGGCCAGCTCCGCACGGCGCACGTCGCGCTGCGCGAGGCGCACGAGGCCCTCCTGCGGCAGCACCGCGCGACCGCCGCGGCCCTGGCCCAGGCCATCGAGGCCCGCGACTCGGGCACCGGCGGCCACGTGCACCGCGTCACCGCGCTCGCGCAGGCCCTGCTCGAGGAGGTCGACCCGGGGCTCGCCGCCGACGAGGAGGTCTCCTTCGGGTTCCTGCTCCACGACGTCGGCAAGATCGGCGTCCCGGACGCGATCCTGCGCAAGCCCGGCCCGCTCACGCCGGAGGAGCGAGCGGTCATGGACAAGCACCCCGCCATCGGCCACCGGATCGTCAGCGAGGCCGGGTTCTCCCCCGTCGTCGGCGAGATCGTCCTCACGCACCACGAGCGCTGGGACGGCCACGGCTACCCGCAGGGGCTGTCCGGCACCGACATCCCGCTCGCCACTCGGGTCTTCGCCGTAGCCGACGCCCTCGACGCGATGACCGACGACCGCGTCTACCGCCCCGGCATGCCGCTCGAGGACGCCGTCATCGAGGTCGTCCGGCACAGCGGCACCCAGTTCGACCCGGTCGCCGTCGACGCCCTCTACCGCCTCGACCGCGCGCTGGTCGCCGACCTGCTCGAGCTCGACCGCCAGCGCGTCATCACCCTCGTCTGACGCTGCCCTTGCGTCATGCAGCAGCAGCGCAGCAGGTCGGCGCAGAGCGCATGACGTTGCGAGGGCGGGGTCAGACGGAGGCGAGGACCTCGTCGCTGACGTCGAAGTTGGCGTAGACGTTCTGCACGTCGTCGAGGTCCTCGAGGGCGTCGACGAGCTTGAGCACCTTGCGTGCCGGCTCGTCCTCGAGCTCGATCGTGGTGCCGGGGACCCAGGCGATGTCGGGCGGCTCGACGTCGAAGCCCGCCTCGTTGCACGCCTCGCGGACGGCCTTGGTGTCGGAGACGTCGCAGACGACCTCGAAGGCCTCGTCGGTGTCGTTGACCTCCTCCGCACCGGCGTCGAGGACGGCCAGCAGGACGTCGTCCTCGGTGCGGCCGTCGACCTTGGCCACGGTGATGATCGACTTGCGGGAGAACATGTAGGCGACCGAGCCCGGGTCGGCCGGGTTGCCGCCGTTGCGGGTGATCGCGGTGCGGACCTCGGCGTTGGCGCGGTTGCGGTTGTCGGTCAGGCACTCGATGAGGAACGCCACGCCGCCGGGCCCGTAGGCCTCGTACATGATCTCCTCGTAGTTGACCGACTCGCCGGACTCGCCCGAGCCGCGCTTGACCGCGCGGTCGATGTTGTCGTTGGGGACCGACTGGCCCTTGGCCTTGGCGATCGCGTCGGCGAGGGTCGGGTTGCCGGTCGGATCACCACCGCCGACGCGGGCCGCGACCTCGATGTTCTTGATGAGCTTGGCGAAGAGCTTGCCGCGCTTGGCGTCGATCGCCGCCTTCTTGTGCTTCGTGGTCGCCCATTTCGAATGCCCGCTCATGCGGTCATCATAGAGACGAAGTAGGCGTGCATCCGCCCGTCCCCCGTCAGCTCCGGGTGGAACGACGTGGCCAGCAGGTGACCGGAGCGCACCGCGACCGGGTGCTCCCCCACCCGGGCGAGCACGTCGACGGCGGGCCCGGCGCGCTCGACCCAGGGCGCCCGGATGAAGACGCCGTGCACGTCGCCGACGCCCTCGACGACCAGGTCCTGCTCGAACGAGTGCACCTGCGAGCCGAACGCGTTGCGCCGGACCGTGATGTCGAGGCCGCCCAGCAGCTTCTGGTCGTGCCGGCCGTCGAGGACCTCGGCGGCGAGCAGGATCATCCCGGCGCAGGTGCCGTAGGCGGGCAGCCCGTCAGCGATCCGGGAGCGCAGCGGTTCGAGCAGGTCGAACAGCGTCAGCAGCTTGCCCATGGTGGTGGACTCGCCGCCGGGCAGCACGATGCCGTCGAGCCCGTCCAGATCGCCGACCCGCTTGACGGGTACGACCTCTGCACCGGCCGCCGAGAGGGCAGCGGCGTGCTCGCGGACGTCCCCCTGCAGGGCGAGGACGCCTACTCTCACCAACCGCGGTCGGCCAGCAGGTCGCCGGCAGCGAGCTTGTCCGCCGCGATGCCGACCATGGCCTCGCCGAGACCGCGGCTGACCTTGGCGATGCGCTCGGCGTCCTCGAAGTAGGCGGTCGCCTCGACGCACGCGCGCGCCCGGGCGGCCGGGTCGCCGGACTTGAAGATGCCGGAGCCGATGAACACGCCGTCGGCGCCGAGCTGCATCATCATCGCCGCGTCGGCCGGGGTGGCGACGCCGCCTGCGACGAACAGCACGACGGGCAGCCGGCCGAGCTCGGCGGTCTCGCGCACCAGGTCCAGCGGCGCCTGCAGCTCCTTGGCCGCGGTGTAGAGCTCGCGCGCTGCGGCGAGATCGGAAGAGCGAC
>JAODNF010000115.1 GCA_025464915.1 Frankiales bacterium
TGGTCAGCGACGACGGCACGGTGCTGCCCAACGACGGCCAGTCGGTCGGTGAGTTCGAGGTGCGCGGGCCGTGGGTCACGGGGTCGTACTACAAGGGCGACGACCCGTCGAAGTTCTCCGACGACGGTTGGCTCCGCACCGGTGATGTCGGCTTCCTCGACGATAGAGGCTTCATGCAGATCAGCGACCGCTCGAAGGACGTCATCAAGTCCGGAGGCGAGTGGATCTCCTCGGTCGAGCTCGAGAACACCCTGATGGGGCACCCCTCCGTCCGGGAGGCCGCTGTCGTGGCGGTCCCCGACGACAAGTGGGACGAACGGCCGCTGGCCTGCGTCGTGCTGGGTGCCGAGGCGACGCCCGAGCAGCTCCGGGACTACCTGTCCGGCAAGGTCGCGAAGTGGTGGCTGCCGGAGCGCTGGTGCTTCATCGACGAGGTCCCGAAGACGAGTGTCGGGAAGTTCGACAAGAAGGTGCTGCGACAGCGCTTCGCTGAGGGTTCCCTGGAAGTCCTGACGCTCTGACGGGTCTTCGGCCAGACTGAGCAGGGTGAGCTCTCGTCGTTCCTCCCTCGTCATCGCCCTGACCCTCGTGGTGGTGAGCCTCAGCGCCGGTCCGGCCCGTGCCGCCACGGCGGCCGGGCCCAAGCGGCTTGCCGGTCGTCAGGTCGAGACGCTGCGCGGCAGCGGCCCGCCGACGACGAGGCCCGCCCTGCAGCGCGAGACCACGGTCGTCGGCGGTGACCCCGCGACGACCCACTACTCGACGTGGAACGTCAACTACGTCGGCTCCTGGACCGTCAGCGCCAGGGCCGCGTTCCAGCGAGCGGTCGACCAGTGGGCGAGCATCATCCACTCGGCCGTGCCGATCAAGGTCGACGCCGAGTTCGCCGGCCTGGGCGCCGGTGTGCTGGGAAGCGCCGGACCAGACGGGGTGGAGCAGGACCCGTCTCTCGGCGACGGCGTCTCCTACTACCCGGACCCGCTCGCCGACGCGCTCGCGGGCACCGACGTCGCGCCCGGCTACGCCGACATCGACGCCCAGTTCAGCAGCACCGAGCCCGACATCTACTACGGCACCGACGGCAACCCGCCGGCCGGGTACATCGACTTCGAGTCCGTCGTGCTCCACGAGCTCGGTCACGGGCTCGGCTTCACCGGGTCCTCCGACTACGACAGCGGGACCGGCGAGGGCAGCTTCGGATCGACGCCGATGATCTTCGACCGCTTCCTCGAGTCCACGGCAGGGACGAGCCTGCTGTCGCTGCCGAACAACTCGACGGCGCTGGGTTCGGCGTACAAGAGCCCCGTCTTCTGGAACGGCTCCCACGCCACCGCGGCGAACGGTGGCTCACGCGCCAAGATGTACGCGCCCTCGTCGTGGGAAGCGGGCAGCTCCATCGCCCACATGGACGAGGCGACCTTCGCCTCCGGCACCGCGAACTCGCTCATGACCCCGGTCCTCAACAACCAGGAGGTCGTGCACCGGCCGGGCCCGGTGACGCTCGGCATCTTCCAGGACATGGGCTACACGAGCACCCTCGGCGTCCCGGGCAAGGTCGCCGGCGTCACCGCCGGGACCGCGACCAGCGAGATCGACCTGAGCTGGACGGCGCCCGCCGAGAACGGGTCGGCGATCACCGGCTACACGGTCAACCAGGTCGACGACACGACGAGCGCCACGAGGCAGCTCGCCTCGAGCGCGACGTCGCTCGCCGTGACGGGGCTGAACGACACACACACCTACGAGTTCACGGTGTCGGCCCACAACGCCGTCGGTGACGGCGCGCCTTCCGACACGACGGGTCCGCTCGCACCGACGACGGACACGACGCCCCCGTCCGTGTCGTTCACGGCCTCGCCCGGGGCGTTCACGGCGGCGAGCGGCTCGCTCGGCTTCACCGGCAGCGACCCCGGCCACGCGTCGGCCGTCCTCACCTTCACGTGCGCCATCGACGCGGCCGTGCCGGTCGCCTGCACCGGACCGTTCGCCTTCTCCGGCCTGAGTGCCGGGACGCACAGCCTGGCGGTCGTTGCCAAGGACGCGTCCGGCAACGCGACGACGCCGGCCGCCACGCTCTCGTTCAACGTCGACGCCACCGCCCCTGTCGTCGCGATCGACAGCTCGCGGACGGCGGCGAGCACGTCGGCGACCACGGCATCGCTCCTGTTCAACGGCTCGGACGAACGCAGCGCGGTGACCTTCCGCTGCAAGCTGGACGCGGGCCCGGTGTCGACGTGCACCAGCCCCGTCAGCTACAGCGGGCTGTCGAACGGCCGCCACACGTTCTCCGTCGTCGCCGTCGACGACGTCGGGAACCAGAGCGCCACCTCCAGCTACGCGTTCGGCGTCGACACAGTCGCGCCGACCGTGACGGCCAACGCGCTGCCGGTCTCGACGCTCGGCAGCACGGTGGGCCTGCGCTACAGCGGCGCGGACAGCGGGAGCGGGATCGCGACCTACGACGTCCGCTACCGCAAGGCCGCCTTCAACGGTGCCTTCGGCGCGCGCGTGACGCAGTGGCACGCCGTGACGGCAACGGTCGAGACGATGCCGGCGCTCAAGGGGTACACGTACTGCTTCTCGGTGCTGTCCCGTGACCAGGTCGGCCAGACCTCCGCCTGGTCTCCCGAGCGCTGCACCGCGACCGCCCTCGACGACCGGTCGCTCGTCGCCTCCAGCGGCTGGACCAGGGGCACAAGCTCGGCCTACTACGGCAGCACGGTCACGTCCGTCGCGGCGGTCGCCAGGACCCTCACCAGGACCACCGCGCAGGCCCGTCGCGTCTACCTGGTCGCCACGACGTGCAGGGGATGCGGCACCGTGGGCGTCTACTGGAACGGCACGCTGCTGCGGTCGGTCTCGCTGAACGCCGCGTCCACGACGTACCGGCACGTGATCTCGATCAAGGACTTCGGTGCGGTCAGGTCAGGCACGCTGGTCATCAAGACCCTGAGCAGCGGCCGCACCTACGTCGACGGCGTCACCCTCAGCCGCGCGTAGCCCCGCTGAGGCCTGCGCTGTTCGGGGAGCCAGGCCTCACGAGAAGGGCGGTGCGGTCAGGCGGGGACGGCGCGGCGCGGGTGCGGAACGGCGAGCCGGAGGCCGGACAGCCAGCCGAGTGCCAGCAGGACGGCACCCACCTCGAGCAGGGTGCAGGTGAGGTCCCACGGGCCGATCCGCTGACGCAGGCCGCCGGCGACCCCGAACGGCAGGCCGACGAGGCGGGTCCAGGCCCAGAGCACGACGACCGCCAGGTTGCCCAGGACGCCGATCTCGACGAGCCGCGCGCTGGGGGCGAACAGCACCCACAGGCACCAGCCGAGCTGCCCGACGCACATCGCGGCCATCGCCCAGCCGAGCAACGGGGCCTCGTGCAGGTGGTGGCCGGTCATGGCGCCGTGGATCGCGCCGGCGCCCGCGGTGCCTCCGACCATCGCCCACACGGGCGCGGGCAGGGCGACGTCGGACGACAGCCGCCACTGCACGCCGAGGACCCCCGCGAACACGGCGAAGGGCACCAGCATCATCACCAGGTGCGCGAGGTGGTGCGTCACATCACCAGGGTGGCCCCATGCGGATAGGGCCAACATGACCCGAAGTGACGATTTCGGATACAGCTGGTGACGGACACCCTGGACCGCATGGACTGGCGCATCGGTGCAGCGGCGAACCTGGTCGTGATGCTCATGTACTTCATGATCGTCGCGGCCATCCTGGTGCCTCTGATCAAGGAGCAGCAGCTCCGGGCCAACCGGCTCGGGGCGGCGACGGCCGCCATCTTCTTCACCTGCGCGGTCCACCACGGCAGCCACAGCGTCCACATGCTGCTCCCGAGCCTCGGGATCCACAGCGCGTCCGGGCTCGCGATGCGCGCCGCCTTCGACCCCTTCCAGGTGGTCTGGGACCTCATCACCGCGGCGATGGGCATCTACTACTGGACGCTGCGCCGCACCTACGGCTCGCTGATGAGCGGCGCCAAGCTGTTCGAGGACATGCGCGAGCGGCAGAAGCAGGCCCTCGAGATCAACGACAACATCGTCCAGGGGCTCGCGACGGCGAAGCTGGCGCTCGAGCTCGACCAGCACGCCGTCACGCGTGAGGCCCTCGAGTCGACCCTCGCCTCGGCCCGCGGCCTCATCACCGAGCTCCTCGGCGACGTCGCCGAGCGGCAGACCTTCGAGCCGGGCGACCTGCGTCGGAGCAAGGCTGCCCTCCTGAGGAAGGCATGACGCTGCTCGAGGAGCGGCCCGCCCAGGCCGTCACCACGGTGCGGGTCGTCCTCGTCGACGACACGCCGTCCTTGCGCATGCTCACGCGGCTCGCGCTGGAGGACACCGGCTTCGAGGTCGTGGGGGAGGCCGGCGACGGCCTGGCCGGCGTCAACCTGGTGAAGCAGCTCGAGCCGGACCTCGTCCTGCTCGACCTCGCGATGCCGGTGATGGACGGGCTCGAGGCGCTGCCGCTCATGCGGAAAGTGGTGCCGTCGGTCCGGGTGGTCATCATCTCCGGGTTCGACCGCAAGGCCATGGAGGAGCAGGTCCTGGAGGCCGGCGCCGACGGCTACGTGCAGAAGGGCACGCCGCCGGACGTCCTGCTCGCCAACCTGCGCCGGCTCTTCCCCGAGGCGAAGGACGTCGTCATCGCCGCGCCCCGGTCGGAGGCGCCTGCCCAGGTCGTACCCGTCGATGCCGAGCTCGCCCAGCGGCTGGCCGACCTCGAGGACGACATGGAGCAGCTGCTCTACGTCGTCGGCCACGACCTGTCTGAACCGGTCCACGTCATCAAGGGCTTCGCCGAGCGGCTCGCCCGGCGCGCACGTAGCGACGACGAGGGCGAGTTCTGCGAGTTCATCGTCGACGCCGCGGACCGCATGCAGGAGCTCCTCGACGACCTCCTCGACTACGCCCGCTCCGGCCGCTCCGAGATGCCACGCGAGCTTCTCGACTGCCGCCGCGTCGTCGACTACGTGATCTCCGGGCTGGGTACGGCCATCGCCGATCGCGGCGCCCGGGTGGTCGTCGGCGACCTGCCGCGCGACCTGGTCACGAGCCGGCTGGTGCTCACGCAGGTCATGCACAACCTCATCGCGAACGGGTTGAAGTTCGTCGACGTCGCCACCACCCCGCAGATCCGCGTCGAGGGACGCGTGTCCGGCGGGACGGTCCTGCTCCAGGTCAGCGACAACGGGATCGGCATCGACCCCGGTCAGGAGGAGCGCATCTTCGAGCCCTTCACGCGGCTGCACTCCCGCGACGCCTTCGGGGGCAGCGGCATCGGGCTGGCCATCTGCCGCAGGCTCGTCGAGCGCCTCGGCGGACGGATCTGGGTGGAGTCCCGCGAGCCGGGATCGACGTTCTTCGTGGAGCTGCCGGTATGACCTGCCCCGCGCCGTTGGAGAGCGCGTCGCCGCTGCGGCGCCCGGCCCTGACCGCCCTCAAGGGCGGAGGCCGCGAGCTGGCCGGCATCCCGCGCCAGAGCGCCCGCAACGAGCGGTTCGAGGACCGCCGGCGCGGGGGCCCGCAGGTCTCGCTGCGGCTGCTCATGGTCGAGGACAGCGCAGCCGACGGACGGCTCGTCGTCGAGCTGCTGCGCGAGGCCGGCGTCGACTGGGTGGTCGAGCGGGTGGAGCGCGTCCGCGACGCGGCGGCGTACGTGCAACGGCACCGGGTGGACTGCGTGCTGCTGGACCTGGCTGTCCTCGACGCCGACGGGCTCGAGGGGCTGCGCCAGCTGGTCGCCGTCGATGCCGAGCTGCCGGTCGTGGTGCTCACACGTCGCGACGACGACGTGCTGTCGGCCGAGGCGTTGCGGCACGGCGCGCAGGACTACCTGTCCAAGCGCGACCTGGGCCCGCTGATGCTGTCCCGGTCGGTCAGGTACGCGATCGAGCGCAAGGCCACCGAGCTCCAGCTGGTGCACCTCGCGCACCACGACGCCCTCACCGGGCTGGCGAACCGCGCCCTGTTCCTCGAGCGGCTCGAGCAGGCGGTGGTGCGGGCACGCGGCGTCGGGACCCTGTTCGTCGACCTCGACAACCTCAAGCTCGTCAACGACTCCCTCGGTCACGAGGCCGGCGACAAGCTGCTCAACACGGTGGGCCGCCGGCTGCTTGCGGTCGTGCGCCCGACCGACACGGTGGCCCGCTTCGGAGGTGATGAGTTCGCGATCGTGTGCCCGGGGCTCGACGACCCGACCGACCTCGCCGTCCGGATCATGGCGGAGGTCTGCGAGCCGGTCGTGCTCGGCACCCGCGTCTACGTCCCGTCGATCAGTGTGGGCATCCGGGTCACCCGGCCCGGCAGCGAGGAGACCGGCGCGGAAGCGGTCGCCGCCGCCGACGTCGCCCTCTACGCCGCGAAGCGCCGCGGCAAGGCGCGCTTCGAGGTCTTCGAGGAGTCGATGCGGCAGAGCGGCAGCGAGCACCTCGCGCTGCAGACCGAGCTGAAGACGGCCTTCGTCGAGGAACAGTTCGAGGTGCACTACCAGCCCGAGGTCTCGCTGCGGACGGGCCAGCTCGTCGCCGTCGAGGCGCTGGTCCGGTGGAACCACCCCACCCGCGGCGTCGTGGCGGCCGGCGAGTTCATGCAGGCGGTCGAGGAGAGCGGCCTCATCGGCCAGCTCGGCCCGTGGGTCATGGAGCAGGCGTGCCTCGCGCTGGCCGCGTGGCCCGGTGCCACCCCGCCGCGCTTCGCGATCAACATCAGCCCCCGGCAGTTCTCGATGGCTGGGTTCGTCGACGGTGTTGCCGAGGTCGTGCAGCGCACGGGGGTCGACCCGGACCGGCTCGAGATGGAGGTGACGGAGTCCGCGCTGCTCGTCGACGACGCCGTCGCGCAGGTGCTGCGCGACCTCGCTGCGCTCGGCATCCGGCTCGCGGTCGACGACTTCGGTACGGGTTTCAGCAGCCTCAACCACCTGAAGTTCTTCCCGGCCTCGACGGTGAAGATCGACAAGAGCTTCGTCGCGGGCCTGGGGGTCGACCCCGTCGACGAGGCCATCGTCGCGGCCGTCATCGGCGTGGCCAACAGCCTCCGGCTGTCGACAGTCGGCGAGGGCGTGGAGACCGAGGCCCAGCGGGCCCGGCTCGCCGAGCTCGGCTGCGAGCTCGGTCAGGGCTACCTGTTCGACAGGGCGATGGCCCGCGAGTCGCTGTACGACCGCTTCGCCTGACCCGCCGCCCAGCGCGAGACCTCATGGTTGCGGGGGTGATCCGCGCGCAATCACGCGCTCCCGCGACACCTCAATGCATGAGGAAGGGCGCGAGGGTCAGGCGCGGAGAGCGGCGTGCGCGAGGCGGCGGAGCACAGCGCGGCGCTGGGCCTGCGGTGCCTCGATGAGGCTGCTGGTGTTGAGCATCGCGAGCGTCGCGCCGACCACGAGGGCCAGCTCCGTGTGCTCGAGCTCGGGGCGAAGGGGCGCCGCGGCATCGCGCCACACCTGCTCGTAGCGGCGCATCTTCGTCCGCAACGACCGCCGTACGTCCTCCGCCAGCGCCGACTGCTCCCGTACCCAGACGCTGATCAGCAGCTTCTGCTCGGTGACGAGGGTGACGTGCAGGTCGACGAGCGCGTCGAGGTCCTGCGCCCGCTCGGCGAGGTCGAGCATCCGGTCCATCGTTGAGTCGATGAGGGTCTCGAGGAGGGCCTGCTTGCTGGGGAAGTGCCGGTAGACGCCGGGGCCGGTGATGCCGGCGGCCTCGCCGATGTCGTCGATGCCGACGCCGTGGAAGCCCTTCTCGGAGAACAGCTCGGCCGCGGAGTTCAGCAGCAGGTCCCGGCGGCTAGGCACGCTTGAGGTTAACCTGCGTTCGCATGAGCAGGTGGGACACCCCGGAGAGGCTCGCGCTGCGGGCGCTGGCGCGTGACGTCGTGGCGCGGGAGGTGGCGCCGCACGTCTCGCAGTGGGAGGACGACGGCGAGCTGCCGCTGTCGCTGCACAGGGTCTTCGCCGACGCGGGTCTGCTCGGCATCGCCTTTCCGGTCGAGGTCGGCGGCCAGGGCGGCGACGCGATCGACGCGGCGATCGTCAGCGAGGAGCTGCTGATCGGCGGTGCTTCCGGAGGCACCGTCGCCTCGCTCCTGACGCACGGCATCGCCTGTCCCCACATCGCCCACGCGGGCACGCCCGACCTGGTCGACCGCTATGTCCGTCCGACGCTCGCCGGGACCCTCATCGGAGCTCTCGGCGTGACCGAGCCGGGCGGCGGGTCGGACGTCGCGGGCATCACCACGACGGCTCGGCGGGAGGGCAGCGAGTACGTCGTCAACGGGGCCAAGACCTACATCACCTCAGGCATCCGGGCGCAGTTCGTCACGACGGCCGTGCGCACCGGAGGGCCTGGCTACCAAGGGATCTCGCTGCTGGTGATCGACAAGGGCCTGCCCGGGTTCACCGTCAGCGCGCCGCTGGACAAGATGGGCTGGCGCGCCTCCGACACCGCGGAGCTGTCCTTCGCCGACGTCCGGGTCCCGGCGACGCAGCTGGTGGGCGCGGAGGGCGACGGCTTCCTGCTGATCATGCGGCAGTTCCAGACCGAGCGGCTCGGGCTGGCGACGCAGGCCTGGGCGCTGGCGCAGCGGGCGCTGGACCTGACCATGCAGTGGGTGAAGGACCGCGAGACGTTCGGCCGGCCGCTGTCCTCTCGCCAGGTGGTCCGGCACAAGGTCGCCGAGATGGCCCGCCAGGTCTGGGTCGCCAAGACCGCGACGAGGGCGGCGTACGAGGCGTGGCTGGACACGGGCGACGCCGTGCTCGAGGTCTCGATGGCGAAGAACACGGCGTGCGCGGCGGCCGACCACGTCGTGGACCAGGCCGTGCAGCTGTTCGGCGGGCTGGGCTACATGCGGGAGTCCGAGGTGGAGCGCCTCTACCGCGACAGCCGGATCCTGCGGATCGGCGGCGGCACGGACGAGATCATGAACGAGGTCATCGCCAAGCGCCTCCCGATCTGAGCGCAACACAGGCGTGGCCATGATCACGGCCGCTCCGCCGCGAGAAAAGGGCTCCGCGCGCCGACGATAGGTGCATGGACACAGAAGACTTCACCCGCTTCCAGGGCGTGGACCTCACTCTGTGGGTCCGCCTCCTGCTGGCCCTGCTCGTGCTCGCTGTCGTCGGCGCGCTCGCCCTCTAGACCTGCTTGTCGGGGTCCTTGGCGGCCTCCACGTCGGAGGTGGCGCCCTCGGACTCCTCCTCGAACTCCGGCTCGGCCTTGAGGTCGCTGGACGTCTGGTCCGCCACCTCCTGGGCCATCTCAGCGTCGGTCAGGCCCTCACCTGCGGGGTGCGTCATGCGTCTCCTCCTGGTCCGGAACGGTCGCCTGACGCCTACCCACCGTGACCGGGACCACGCCCGAGCCGAGACGGTGCGACAATCATGCGACGTCCCGATCGCGAGGAGATCCACCGAGCATGAGCGCTGCCGTTCCTGAGCAGCCCCCCGCCGCCCGCAGCCGCGCGAAGAAGGCTGCACCGGCGGAGGTCGCCGAGGGGAAGAAGCCCGTCAAGAAGGCCGCTGCGAAGGCTGCGCCGAAGGCCGTCGCGGCCGTCGGTGCGCCCGAGGAGGTGGTGCTCGAAGAGGTCGCGGTGGACGGTGCCGTCCTGCCTGGCGTGGACCCGCTCGAGGCCGGTGACGCCGAGCCGACCCCCGAGGAGCTCGCCGCCGAGGCCGAGAAGGAGGAGCAGGAGGAGATCGAGGCCGGCGCCACCCTGTCGGTCGACGTCCTGCGCCTCTACCTGAACCAGATCGGCCGCGTGCCGCTGCTGACCGCCGAGCAGGAGGTCGAGCTCGCCCGCGCGATGGAGGCCGGCCTGTTCGCTGCCGAGCGCCTCGCGCAGGGCGGCAAGATCGCCACGCAGCTCAAGGCCGACCTGCAGCAGCTCGTCCGCGAGGGCGAGCGCGCCAAGCAGCACATGCTCGAGGCCAACCTGCGCCTGGTCGTCTCGGTCGCCAAGAAGTACGCCGGTCGCGGGATGGGTCTGACCGACCTCATCCAGGAGGGCAACCTCGGCCTGATCCGTGCCGTCGAGAAGTTCGACTACACCAAGGGCTTCAAGTTCTCGACGTACGCCACCTGGTGGATCCGGCAGGCGCTCACCCGCGCCATGGCCGACCAGGCCCGCACGATCCGCCTGCCCGTGCACATGGTCGAGCAGGTCAACAAGATCCGCCGCGTCGAGCGCGACCTCGTCGTGCAGCTGGGCCGCAAGCCCACGGCCGCCGAGATCGCCGTCGAGGTGGACCTGACGCCGGAGCGCGTCGAGGAGATCCGCTCCTACAACCGCGACCCCGCGTCCCTGGACGCCCTCATCGGCGAGGACAGCGACGCCAGCCTCGGCGACTTCATCGAGGACGAGCACGCGGTCATGCCGGGTGAGGCCGCGGCCTTCCTGCTCATGCGCGAAGAGCTGTCCGCCGTGCTGGCCTCGCTGACGGACCGCGAGCGCCGGGTCATGGAGATGCGGTACGGCCTGGTCGACGGCCAGCCGCGCACGCTCGACGACATCGGCAAGGACTTCAACCTGACCCGCGAGCGGATCCGTCAGATCGAGGGCAAGACCCTCTCCAAGCTGCGGCACCCGTCACGCTCCGCGTCGCTCCGGGACTAC
>JAODNF010000116.1 GCA_025464915.1 Frankiales bacterium
ACCAGACCGAGCCCGACCTTGACGACGAAGATCGACAGGAACCACGTCTGGTCCCGGGCCAGGCCGGCGATGTCGGCACCGTCCAACGGCCGCTCGTCGGCGGCAGCGCCGGACGCGCTGCCCCCACTGCCGCCCGCGGGACTGGCCGGCGCGAGGGTGCGGGCGCGGCGCTCCCGGAGCAGCAGCATCCCACCGACGACCGCATACGCGACCGTCCCGACGACCAGTGGACCGCCCAGGGCGGCACCCACGCCGATGTCCTTGCCGCTGCTCCCACCGAACAGGACCGCGACGAGCGTCACGACGCTCTCCGGCAGCGCCGTTCCCACCGCGGCCAGGATCGTCCCGACCGCGACCGGGCCGACCTTCATGCGGACGCCGAGCCACTCGACCGCGTTGACGAACGCCTCGCACGCGAGGTAGATCGTGACGGCACAGCCGAGCAGCAAGATGATGTGAAGCACGGGTCGGGTCCTTCCGCGGGGCCGCGGACCAGGTGTGCCCGCGCTGGGCGACCTCGACCCGCGACAGACAGACATCTGACGAAGGTCGAAGGTCTCGCCCACCCGCGCCGAGGTGCGGGCCCGGGAACCGGGAGCCCCGGAGGGCTCCAGCATGTCGACTCACCGGCGAAGAGGGCTACTCCCCTTCAACTGCCCACCACGCTACTGCAGCGCCGTGAACCTGACGGCCTGCCTGACAGAACGGGTCCTAGGACCAAAGGCCGATACCGGCACGAGCCGGTCCGCAAGAGGGTTCAGGCGTCGCCGCGGATGTGCGTGGCACCGCCCGGAGGTTGCTGTGCTGCTCTCACCGTCCCGCGTCACCACCGTCGTCCCACTGCTCGCCCTGGTCGGCTTCGGCCTCACGGGCTGCTCCTCCGGTTCCACCAAGGCCACCGGAAGCGCTCCGTCCGCGACCACGCCGGCGGCAGCGCCGACGACGGACGCCGCGAGCTCCACACCCACCGCGACGGCGGGCGCGTCGATGACGATCTCTGGCTTCGCGTACTCCCCGACACCACTGACCGTCGCCCCGGGCACCGTCATCCCGGTCAAGAACCTCGACGGCCCGGAGCACACCGTCACCTCCGACACCTCCAAGCTGTTCCTCGCCGACGACATCGCTCACGGCAAGACCGTCACCTTCACCGCCCCGTCGAAGGCGGGCACGTACACGTTCCACTGCGAGTACCACGCGAACATGCACGGCACCCTCATCGTCACCTAGGGCAGACCTGGCCCCGCTGCCGCAGGAACCTCGGCGGCAACGTCGAAGCAACACCTCATGCGCCCCCGCTTGCTGATCGCCACTGCCCTGCTCGCGACCCTGCCCTTCGCCGCGGCCTCGAGCGGCGACCCGCTGCCGACGACCGGCGTCGACCAGGACTGCTTCGCGCCGGCGACCCGGATCGACCCGATGGTGGTCGCCGGCACCCCGACCAACCCGGCCTGGCTTCAGCGCGACGCCCTCAACCAGGCCTGCGCGACCCTGCGCCTGCGCGACCAGGTCGCGAGCCCGGCCTACGGCACGACCAACCTCACCGAGGGCGCGCAGCTGTTCGGCGCGCAGGCGCAGGAGCAGGTCGCCGACGGTCCCGGTCACGTCCACGGCGGCCTGACCACGCTGGTCCCGGGAAGCCAGGCAGCCGATGCCTTCCGCACCGCCCGCGACTACGAGCGCCGCACCGGCGGCACCGTCACCCGGGTCACCTTCACCAGCAGCGACGGGGCCCAGCTGCACGGCCACCTCTGGATGCCGCCGGCCCGGGCGAGGAAACCGGCCGCCGGCTACCCCGGCGTCGTCATCACCGACGGCTCGGTCCAGGCCTACGAGCAGCTCTACTACTGGGCCGCGCAGGGTCTGGCGCAGAACGGCTACCAGGTCCTGACCTACGACGTGCAGGGCCAGGGCGACTCCGACCTGCTGCCGGCGGGCTGCACCCCGGCCGACTGCCCCGGCGTGCCCTACCAGCAGAGCTACAACTTCTACCAAGGGGCGGAGGACTCGCTGTCCTGGTTCCTCAGCAGCAAGAACCCGGGCGCTGCGAGCCTCAACAGGAGCCGGGTCGGCATCGCCGGGCACTCGCTCGGGGCTGCCGCCGTCAGCTGGGTCGGGCAGTGCGACACCCGCGTCAAGACGATCGTCGCGTGGGACGACCTGCAGCCGATCACCGTCGGCGACTGCAGCAAGAACGTCACGGTTCCCAAGGCGTACCAGGCGAAGGCGCTGCACACCCCGGCGATCGGCATGACCAACGACTACGAGTTCAACGTGCAGCCGGCGACGTCCGTACCCAACCCGCACGGCGGCACCAACGGCGGCGGCGGGGCCGGCGACAAGGGCTACGTGCAGCTCGCGAAGGCCGGCATCGACAGCCAGCTCGTCAGCTTCCGCAACGGCACGCACCTGACCTACTCCTACATCCCGCTGGTGCTGCCCTCCAACCAGCTGTCCGAGCGGTTCGCCTTCCACTACACGCTCGCGTGGTTCGACCGCTACCTGCGCGGGGGAGCCAACCCCTACGTCCGGACCAGCGCCTTCGACCGGCTCACGTCTCTGGGCGGGTACGACGCCAGTGCCGACTCCAACAGCCTGGGCGCCGTCTCCTACGGCACCGGCACGTGGGACCCCGCCAAGGGCAACGTCCCCTACCTTATCAAGGGGATCCCGGTCACCGGGTCGCTTTCCTTCTACTACTTCAGCGGGTACCGGCTGACCTTCCCCGCGGGCCAGGTCCGCACCTGCACCGACATGCTCGCGCACTGCCCGCGGGTCCAGCCGGCCGTCCCGTGAGGCGCCGCGCGACCGCCCTCGCCGGGCTCGCCCTCGTCGGCGGCGTCGCGTGGCAGGCGTCCGCGGTCACGTCGCCGCCGGCCGGGTGCAC
>JAODNF010000170.1 GCA_025464915.1 Frankiales bacterium
TTCCGGACGCGGACTACTTCGTGACACGGGCCATCACGGTGCGCACGCGGGCCAACGGCGTCTGGCCGTGGATCGCTCAGATCGGCCAGCAGCGGGGCGGCTTCTACAGCTACGACGTTCTCGAGAACCTGGTGGGCTGCCAGATCCACAGTGCCGAGCGGATCCACCTCGAGTGGCAGGCCACCCACGTGGGCGACGAGGTACGGCTGCACCCCAAGGGGGGTCTGGCCGTCGCCGAGCTGATCCCGGGGACGGCACTGGCTCTGCACGGCGGCGTGGCGATGGGCCGTCGACCACTCCCGTTCGACTTCAGCTGGGCCTTCGTCCTGACCGACGGTCCAGCCGGGACCTGCAGACTGCTGGTCCGCGAGCGCTACTCCTACGGACGACGCTGGGCTGCGATGGTCGTGCGCCCCACCGCTGTGATCAGCGCGCTGATGACGCGCCGGATGCTGATCGGCATCAGGGATCGCGCCGAACGGGTGCCCGTCAGGCGCACCCGCCGCGCACCTGTCGGACTGGCAGGAGCGCCATGAGCACCACCTCACCGGCTGGTCGCGCTGCTGTCGCCGAGCTGGCCGAGCACGCCAACCAGCGGGAACGGTTGGCCTGGTACGCCGACATGGCCCGTTGGGCTCCGTCCAAGCACAACAGCCAGCCCTGGTGCTTCGAGATCCGCGACGGCCGGCTCGAGCTCGCGTCCGATCCCCAGCGGGCACTGCGAGTCACGGATCCCGTAGGACGAGAGATGGTCATCTCGCTCGGCGCTGCTGTGCACGTTGCCACCGTCGCCATGCGATCCCGAGGCTACGAGCCGACGCTCCGCCTGCTGCCGGACGGCCGGGTGCGCCTTGCGGAGGGTGCCCCGCGTGAGGTCCGCGACGACGACCGGTTGCTGTGCCGCGAGATCAGCCGGCGCCGCACCGATCGAGGCCCGCTCGATGCCAGCGGGCTGTCGCGCAGCCTGCCGTTCCTCCTTCAGTCTGCAGCGAGCGCGTACGGCGTCACACTGCGGTTGGTGACAGCTGAAGGCGACCGAAGGAGCCTCGCGGCGCTCGTGGAGCGGGCAGATCGGCTGCTCGTGCAGCAGCACGGCGTGGACGACGAGCTCCGGCCCTGGCTACGCGATGCCCGGGACGCACGCTCAGACGGCGTACCGGCCTCGCACACCCGCGGCGCAGCAGCGTCCTACCGCGCGGAGTTCGTGCAGCGGGACTTCTCGACCGGTACGTCGGCACCGGGCCAGGACCGTCCGGGGCGGGACGCGGCGATGGTCGGCGTCCTCTGCACCGCAGGTGACACCAGCGCTGACTGGCTCGCCGCCGGCCAGGCGCTGTCCTCCGTGCTGCTGCGTGCCAGCACCAGTGGCGCGCACGCGTCCTACCTCAACCAGCCGCTCGAGCTCCCGGCGCTGCGCGCAGAGCTTCAGCGCGACCTGCTGCTTCCCGGACCGCCCCAGGTGGTCCTGCGCCTCGGCGTGGGAGGCCCCGTCGCACCACCGCCGCGACGGCCCGTGCAGGACGTGCTCAGGTACGGCTGAGCTGTCAGCTCGCGCTGTGCGGCCAGGTCCACCCTGAGATCGCCGGGTCGTCCTCGCCGTACCGGCGGGTGTGTGCCCGTGCCGCGAGCCGGGCGTCGGCCATCTGCTGGCGCAGGACCGCCGCGTGGCTGCCGAGCGACGGGACCCGGTCGATGACGTCCATGACGAGGCGGAAGCGGTCCAGGTCGTTCATCATCACCATGTCGAACGGCGTCGTCGTGGTGCCCTCCTCGCAGTAGCCACGGACGTGCAGGTTGCGGTGGTTCGTGCGCCGGTACGTCAACCGGTGGATCAGGCTCGGGTAGCCGTGATAGGCGAAGATCACCGGCTTGTCGACGGTGAACAGCGCATCGAAGTCCCGGTCCGACAGTCCGTGCGGGTGCTCGGTGTCCGGCTCCAGGCGCATCAGGTCGACGACGTTGATGACGCGCACCTTGAGCTCCGACAGGTGGGTCCGGAGCAGGTCGGCGGCCGCCAGGACCTCGAGGGTGGGAGTGTCCCCCGCGCAGGCCAGCACGACGTCCGGCTCGCCAGCGGTGCTGCTGGCCCACGGCCAGATCCCCAGGCCGCGGACGCAATGGGCGATCGCCTCGTCCGGGGTGAGGTAGGTCAGGGCAGGTTGCTTGCCGGCCACGATGACGTTGACGTAGTGCCGGCTGCGCAGGCAGTGGTCGGCGACGGACAGCAGCGTGTTGGTGTCCGGCGGCAGGTAGACCCGGACCGTGGAGGCCTTCTTGTTGACGACGTGGTCGATGAAGCCGGGATCTTGGTGGGAGAGCCCATTGTGGTCCTGCCGCCACACGTGCGACGTGAGCAGGTAGTTGAGCGAGGCGATCGGCGCACGCCAAGGGATGTCGCGGGTCGTCTTGAGCCACTTCGCGTGCTGGTTGAACATCGAGTCGACGAGGTGGATGAAGGCCTCGTAGCAGTTGAACAGGCCGTGCCGCCCGGTGAGCAGGTAGCCCTCCAGCCAGCCCTGGCAGAGGTGCTCGGACAGCACCTCCATCACCCGGCCGTCAACCGCGAGGTGGTCGTCACCGTCGAGCGTCTGGGCGTCCCAGGCCCGGTCGGTGGTCTCGAAGACGGCCCCGAGCTTGTTGGACGCGGTCTCGTCCGGGCCCATCAGGCGGAAGCGGTCGGGGTTGCGCGCGATGACGTCGCGGAGCAGCTCGCCGAGCACGGCGGTCGCGGAGCTGAGCTCGACGCCCGGACTGGGCACCTCTACGGCGTAGTCGCGGAAGTCGGGCATGACCAGGTCCCGGAGCAGGGTGCCCCCGTTGGCGTGCGGGTTCGCACCCATCCGCCGGGCGCCGGTCGGTGCGAGCTCCCGCAGCTCGGGGATCAGGCGACCGG
Organism: Frankiales bacterium; assembly: GCA_025464915.1. GTDB lineage: Bacteria > Actinomycetota > Actinomycetes > Mycobacteriales > SCTD01 > RYN-111. Next base: position 2,894 of record JAODNF010000170.1, read on the forward strand.
TGGCGTCGAACAGCTCCTCGGGCCGGTAGCTGCGCAGCCATGCCTCGAGCTGCGCCAGGTGACCGGGGTCGTGCCGCGGGTCCCTCAGCGGGACCTGGTGCGACCGGAACGTCCCCTCCACAGCAAGTCCGTCGACGACGGCCGGGCCGGTCCACCCCTTCGGTGTCCGGAGCACGATCATGGGCCACGCCGGCCGCTCGGCCGTCGCTCCGGACCGGGCGCGCAGCTGGATGGCGTCGATCTCGTCGAACACCGCGTCGAGCGTCCCGGCGAGGGCACGGTGCACGGCGAAGGGGTCGTCGCCGGTCACGAAGCGCGGCGCGTAGCCGTAACCGCGGAGCAGCTCCGCCAGCTCCGCCTCGGGGATCCGCGCGAGGACCGACGGATTGGCGATCTTGTAGCCGTTCAGGTGCAGCACGGGGAGGACGGCGCCGTCCGTGACCGGGTTCAGGAACTTGTTCGAGTGCCAGCTCGCCGCCAGCGGACCGGTCTCGGCCTCGCCGTCCCCGACGACGCAGATGACGGTGAGGTCCGGGTTGTCGAACGCGGCTCCGTAGGCGTGGACGAGGGAGTAGCCGAGCTCACCGCCCTCGTGGATCGACCCGGGTGTCTCCGGCGCCACGTGGCTCGGGATGCCGCCCGGGAAGGAGAACTGGCGGAACAGCGCCCGCATGCCGTCCTCGTCCTGCGTGATGGCTGAGTAGACCTCGGTGTAGGTCCCCTCGAGGTAGCAGTTCGCCACCAGGCCGGGGCCGCCGTGACCGGGGCCGGTGATGTAGAGGGCATTCAGGTCGCGGGCTCTGATGACGCGGTTCATGTGGGCGTAGACCAGGTTGAGACCGGGAGTCGTCCCCCAGTGGCCGAGCAGCCGCGGCTTGACGTGCTGAGCACTCAGCGGCTCCCGCAGCAGCGGGTTGTCGAAC
>JAODNF010000022.1 GCA_025464915.1 Frankiales bacterium
GACGTGCTCGATGTCGACCGGGCACTGCTCGACGCAGGCGCCGCAGGTGGTGCAGGACCAGAGCACGTCGGGGTCGATGACGCCGCCGCTGGCCTCGTCGCCGACGAGCGGGCGCTCGTACTGCTCCTTGTTGGATCCGAGGATGCGCCCGAAGCCGTTCTCGGGGACCTCGTGGTTCTCGTGGGAGTCGTCCGCGGCGGAGCCGGCCCGCTCGAGGACCTTCTCCGGGTCGCTGGCGAGGATGTAGGGCGCCTTGGCGAACAGGTGGTCGCGCAGGCCCATGATGAGCAGCTTCGGGCTGAGCGGCTTGCCGGTGTTCCAGGCAGGGCACTGCGACTGGCAGCGACCGCACTCGGTGCACGTCGCCATGTCGAGCATGGCGGTCCACTTGAAGTCCTCGACCTTGCCGACGCCGAAGACGTCGTGCTCAGGATCGGCGTTCTCGAAGTCGAGCACCTGGCCGTTGCTCATCATCGGCAGCGCGGCACCGAGCGACGGGGTGTCAGGGTCCGGGCTGCGCTTGACGCTCACGTTGATGGGCGCCAGGAAGATGTGCAGGTGCTTGCTGTAGACCACGATGACCAGGAAGCCGAAGATCACGGCGATCTGGGCCAGGATGAAGAACGTCTCAAGCACGACGTTGGCGTTGTGGCCCAGCGGGTCGAGGAGCTTCGCGACGATGTTGGACGTGAAGGTCCACCAGGGGTGGTCCTGGTAGGGGAAGGTGCCGTTGTTGATCTGCGGGCCGCGGTAGCCGAACAGCGTGATCGCGACCATGGAGATCATGAACAGGACCAGCCAGGCCGGACCGGTGTGGCTGCCGTAGAAGCGCGAGCTGCGCTCCTGCTTCGCCGGGTCCTGCTCGCGGCGGATGAGCGCGAAGGTCGCGAGGCTGACGAGCAGCAGGGTGCCGATGAGGTCCTCGGCGAGGCCGACCACGCGCCACTGGCCGATGATCGGGATGTAGAAGTGCGGGTCGAACAGGGCGCCGACGGCCTCGACAATGGTCAGCGTCAGGATGATGAAGGCCCAGAAGGTCACGAAGTGCGCGATGCCCGGGATGCTCCACTTGAGCAGGCGGCGCTGGCCGAACACCTCGACGACCTGGATCCAGAGCCTCCTGGGCAGGTCGGTCAGCCGTCCGGGGGACGGCTGACCGCTCGAGATGAGCTTGGCGAGGAAGAGCACGCGGCGTCCGGCCACGGCAAGGCTGACGGCCATGATCCCGAGCCCGAGCACGAGCCGGATGATCTGGTCGGTGTCCACTGGTCCTCCTGGTCGCACGGGCGGATGCCACAGCGGTAGGGCAGGCGCGAGCCTACGCGGGACGTGCGCCCCGCTTCACACCCGGATGCTACCGGTGGGTAACCTCATCGCGCGACGCGGGGGACTCGTCGACGAACCCGCGCGCGACGTCCTCCGCATGACCGCTCCGGCAGACCGCCGCGGCCCCGATCACGCCCAGTGCCGTGAGCAGCGCCCACCCGATCACGACCATCAGCAGCAGCCCCACGGCCCACCAGCCTCCTTGCGCGTGCCGAGCGCCCGTTCAGAGTGCGCTCGGTGACCTCCGACCGCGATCGTGACACGCCGGTGAAGCACCGACGAGTCGGCCACGTGACACCGGATCAGGTGACGACCGCGTGCCAGAGGTACCCACCGATCCGCCAGAGGAACACCGTCAGCGGGGCGCCCAGCAGCAAGATGAGCACGAGCGCGAGCGCCCGGGTCCCCAGGTGCGGCCCGCCGTGCCTCCCCCGCAGCCGCGTCAGCATCCCGCCATGCTGCCACCCGGGTGCTGGTGCGCGGCACCACGGCGTTGGTCCTCGCGCGGACAGGACGGGGAGTTGAGCCGGGAACACTCAGGTTGGTTTGACCGTTGGAGAAGGTGTCGGGCAACATGAGCCCGCTTCACTCAACTCCGTCCCACACGTAAGGAACTCGCAGATGGCACGAGCAGTCGGCATCGACCTCGGCACCACCAACTCCGTCGTCAGCGTCCTCGAGGGTGGCGAGCCCACGGTCATCGCCAACGCCGAGGGCTCCCGCACGACGCCGTCCATCGTCGCCTTCGCCAAGAACGGCGAGGTGCTGGTCGGCGAGGTCGCCAAGCGCCAGGCGGTCACGAACGTCGAGCGCACCATCCGGTCGGTCAAGCGCCACATGGGCACCGACTGGACGACCGAGATCGACGGCAAGACCTTCACGCCGCAGCAGATCAGCGCGTTCGTGCTGCAGAAGCTCAAGCGGGACGCGGAGTCCTACCTCGGCGAGACGGTCACCGACGCGGTGATCACCGTTCCCGCGTACTTCTCCGACCACGAGCGGCAGGCCACCAAGGAGGCCGGCGAGATCGCGGGCCTCAACGTCCTCCGCGTCGTCAACGAGCCGACCGCTGCCGCACTCGCCTACGGACTCGACAAGGGCGACCACGAGCAGACCATCCTGGTGTTCGACCTCGGTGGTGGCACCTTCGACGTGTCGCTGCTCGAGATCGGTGACGGCGTCATCGAGGTCAAGGCGACCGCCGGTGACAACAAGCTCGGCGGCGACGACTGGGACAACGCTCTCGTCGACCATCTCGTCAAGACCTTCAGCAACCAGAACGGCATCGACCTGTCCAAGGACAAGATGGCGATGCAGCGGCTGCGCGAGGCGGCCGAGAAGGCCAAGATCGAGCTCTCGTCCAACCAGCAGACCTCGATCAACCTGCCCTACATCACCGCCGGCGCCGACGGTCCGCTGCACATGGACGTCTCCATGACCCGCGCGGAGTTCCAGCAGCTCACGCAGTCGCTGCTCGACCGGACCAAGGGCCCGTTCCAGCAGGTCATCAAGGACGCCGGCGTCGCGCTGTCGACCATCGACCACGTCGTCCTGGTCGGCGGCTCGACCCGGATGCCGGCCGTCGTCGACCTGGTCCGCGACATGACCGGCGGCAAGGAGCCCAACAAGGGCGTCAACCCGGACGAGGTCGTCGCCATCGGCGCCGCCCTGCAGGCCGGCGTCCTCAAGGGCGAGGTCAAGGACGTCCTGCTCCTCGACGTCACCCCGCTGTCCCTCGGCATCGAGACCAAGGGCGGCATCATGACCAAGCTGATCGAGCGCAACACCACCATCCCGACCAAGCGGTCCGAGATCTTCTCGACGGCGGCCGACAACCAGCCGTCCGTGGACATCAAGGTCTTCCAGGGCGAGCGCGAGATGGCCGCCTCCAACAAGAGCCTCGGCAACTTCGAGCTCACCGGCATCGCGCCGGCGCCGCAGGGCGTGCCGCAGGTCGAGGTCACCTTCGACATCGACGCCAACGGCATCGTCCACGTCCACGCCAAGGACCTCGGCACCGGCAAGGAGCAGTCGATGACGATCACCGGCGGCAGCGCGCTGCCGAAGGACGACATCGACCGGATGATCAAGGAGGCCGAGCAGTACGCGGAGGAGGACGCGAAGCGCAAGGAGGAGGCGGAGACCCGCAACTCGGCCGACGCCCTCGTCCACCAGGCGCAGAAGTTCCTCGCCGAGAACGGCGACAAGGTCCCGGCCGAGGGCAAGGCCGAGGTCGAGTCAGCGCTGCAGGACCTCAACGGCGTCCTCGGCACGGCGGACGTCGCCACCGTCCGCGAGAAGAGCGAGGCGCTCGCCAAGAAGATGCAGGAGGTCGGCGCCAGCCTCTACTCGCAGGAGGCGCCCGCGGCCGCTGACGCCCCCGCCGAGGACGACTCCGTCGTCGACGCCGAGATCGTCGACGAGAGCGCCGAGGACGAGTCCAAGTGACCGATCCGGAGACCCCGGAGGAGCACCGGTCGACCGGCACGCCTGAGCCGATCGTCATCAACGACAAGCGGCGCATCAACCCCGACGGCGACGTGCCGCTGGAGGTCGTGACCGACGACGAGGCCGTCCCGGACAGGGAGGCCGAGCTGCTCGCCGACCTCCAGCGGGTCACGGCGGAGTACGCCAACTACCGCAAGCGCGTCGACCGTGATCGCGTGACGGTGATCGAGATGGCGGTGTCCGGGGTGCTCGAGGGCCTGCTCCCGCTGCTCGACAACGTCGACCTCGCGCGGCAGCACGGGGACCTCGAGGGTCCCTTCAAGGGGGTCGGCGAGGGACTCGAGCAGCTGGCCGAACGGCACGGGCTGGAGCGCTTCACGGAGGTGGGCGACGCGTTCGACCCCGGCATCCACGACGCGCTGATGCAGGCCCCGGAGAACCCCGAGGCGTCGGTCCAGACCGTGGCGCAGGTGCTCCAGCCCGGCTGGCGCATCAAGAACGGCCGAGTCCTGCGGCACGCCTCGGTGGCGGTCGCAGAGCCCGGCAGAGCTCCTGAGGAATAAGGGAAGGAGGGACGCCGATGAGCGTGCGTGACTACGCGGAGAAGGACTACTACGCCGCTCTCGGCGTCCCCAAGGACGCGCCGGCCACCGACATCAAGAAGGCCTACCGCAAGCTCGCTGCCGAGCTGCACCCGGACCGAAACCCCGGAGGTGAGGACCGCTTCAAGGAGGTCTCGGAGGCCTACGACGTCCTGTCGGACGCCGCCAAGCGCAAGGACTACGACGAGACGCGGGAGCTCTACGCCGGCGGCGGGCCGCGGTTCGCCCCCGGCGGCGACTTCGACGTCAACGACCTGTTCGGTCGGGCGGGGGGAGGGGGCTTCTCCGACCTGTTCGGCGGGATGTTCGGCGGTCAGCGCGGCGGCGCCCGCCGCCCGCAGGGCCCCCGGCGGGGCAGCGACCTCGAGACGTCCACGACGCTGTCGTTCCTCGACGCCCTCGCCGGCTCCACGGTCTCGCTGCGGCTGTCCAGCGAGGGCGCTTGCGACACCTGCCGGGGGACCGGCGCTGCCCCCGGGACCTCGCCGAAGACGTGCGGCGTCTGCCACGGGCAGGGCCTGGTCAACCGCAACCAGGGCGCGTTCGCGTTCGCCGAGCCCTGCACGGCCTGCCGGGGCACGGGCCGGGTCATCGAGACGCCCTGCCCCACCTGCCACGGCACGGGGGCGCAGACCAAGGACCGCACCATCACGGTCCGCATCCCGGCCGGGGTGTCCGACGGCCAGCGCATCCGGCTCGCGGGCAAGGGCTCTGCGGGCAACCCGCCCGGAGACCTCTTCGTCCGCGTCACCGTCCTGCCGCACCCGGTGCTCGGCCGCAAGGGCGACAACCTCACCGTGAGGGTGCCCGTCGGCTTCGACCGGCTCGCCCTGGGCGGCACCGTCGCCGTGCCCACCGTCGACGGGCACGTGACGCTGCGCGTGCCGCCGGGCACGCCGTCCGGCAAGACCTTCCGGGTGAAGGGCAAGGGCGTCATGTCCAAGAAGGGCACCGGCGACCTGCTCGCCACCGTCGAGGTGCAGGTCCCGACCGAGCTGTCCGACGCGGAGCGGCAGGCCCTCGAGGCGTACGCGGCCGCCGGTGCGGCTCGCGAGGAGGTCCCGTCGTGAAGGACGTCGTCTTCGTCATCTCGGTGGCCGCCGAGATGGCCGGCATGCACCCGCAGACGCTCCGCCAGTACGACCGGCTCGGGCTGGTCAGCCCGGGGCGCACCGGGGGCGGCGGGCGCCGCTACACCGAGCGCGACGTCGAGCTGCTCCGCGAGGTGCAGCGGCTGTCCCAGGAAGAGGGCGTCAACCTCGCCGGCATCAAGCGGATCATCGAGCTGGAGCACCAGGTCGAGGCCCTGCAGGCCCGGGTGCAGGAGCTCAACGAGGAGCTGTCCCGCACCGAGGCAACGGTCCTCGCATCCCTGCGACGTGACCTCGTCCCGGTCCCGAAGAGCGCACTGGTGGTCTGGCGGCCGGAGTAGCCGCTGGGCCGAACGGACCTCTGGACACGACCGGCCGCATCCGAACCTCAACAGAGCAGGGCCCTGGACTCGCCCCGTCCGCTTTGGTCCTCGGGAGGTCATCGGTGTCGCGTGCGCGGTGGTGCGCGGCTGCCGTGCTGGTCCTGCTCGCGGCAGGGTTCCTGGCGCTGCCGAGTGCGGGAGCGTCCGTGGCCCAGGCCGGCTGGGGGGCGCTGTGCGTCTCGCTGCTCGTCGTCGGTGCCCGCCGCCGGCGGCAGCTGCACTGGTGGCTGCTGGCGGCCGGGCTCGGGCTGCAGGTCGTCGGGGACGCGGTCTACGCGGGTTACGACCTGCGGCACGTCGAGCCGCCCTTCCCGGGTACGGCGGACGCTGCCTACCTGATCGGCTACCCGGTGCTGTTCGCGGCGCTCGGACTGATGATCCGCCGCGGTGGCCGGCCCGACGCGCCGGCCTGGCTGGACGCGGGCATGTGGACCGGAGGTGCCCTCCTGGTCGCCTGGTTGCCGCTGCTGTCGGGACCGGCCCACGACCCGACGCTGTCCGCCGCCGGCCGCACCGTCGCCTTCGCCTACCCGGTCATGGACCTGGTCCTGCTGCTGCTGGTCCTGCACGTCGTGGGTCGCCGGGGCTTCGCCGACCCGGCGGAGCGCCTGGTCGCCCTGGCGATGGGCGGGATGCTGGTCGCCGACGTGATCTACGGGATCCGGTCCCTCGACGGCAGCTACCACTCGGGCGAGGCGACCGACCTCGGCTGGCTGCTCTGCTACGGACTTGCCGCGCTGGCCGCGTGGCAGCCGGTCGTGGCCGTACCCGCCGCTGTGGCCGATGTCCGCCCGACGCAGCGCCGGTTGCTGACCCTGGCGGTGCCCGCGCTGACGGCGCCCTTGGCCCTCGCACTGCTGCTGTGGCGCGGAAGGCTGTCGGGCGACCTCGAGGGCGGGTACGCCGTCGCCGGCTGCACCGCAGTGCTGTTCGTCCTCGCGTCGCTGCGCGGCAGCCTGCTCGTCCGCCAGATGCGGCGTCGGGAGGACGCGCTGCAGGTCGCCCTGGACCAGCGCGAGGAGCTCGCCGAGGAGCTTCGGCACCGCGTCACCACGTGCCAGCTGACCGGGCTGGTCAACCGGACCGGCTTCCTCGACCTGGTGCAGGAGGCGCTGGCCACCGGCCTGCCCGTCGCCGTCGGCCTGCTCGACCTCGACGACTTCAAGGGCGTCAACGACAGCCTCGGCCACGAGGCAGGCGACGCACTGCTGGTGAAGGTGGCCCTGCGACTGCGCGGCGCCACAGGTGCGGACGACGTGGTCGGCCGCCTCGGGGGCGACGAGTTCGCCCTGCTGCTCCGCGGCAGTCCCGACGACGTCGCGGTCACCGCCGACCGCGTCGTCGAGGCCCTCACCGAGCCGCTGGTCGTCGACGGCCACGAGATGCACGTCGCGGGCAGCCTCGGGCTCGTGTCCCGTTCGGACACGTCCTCCATGGGTGACCTGCTGCGTCGCGCCGACCTCGCGATGTACGCCGCCAAGGCCGAGGGCGGCGGTAGGTGGGCCGGCTACCAGCCGTCCATGAGCGCCGCGCTCCTGAAGCGGATGGACCTGCGCAGCCAGCTGGTCATCGCTCTCGAGCGCGACGAGCTGACCCCGTGGTACCAGCCGGTCGTGGACCTCGAGACGGGCGAGCTCGTCGGGTGCGAGGCGCTGGCCCGCTGGATCCGCAAGGGCCGGCCGCCGGAGCCGCCGGGCGAGTGGATGCCGCTCGCCGAGGAGACCGGGCTGATCGTCGCGATCGACCACGCCCTGATGGCCCGGGCGTTGCGCGACTTCGCAGCCTG
>JAODNF010000218.1 GCA_025464915.1 Frankiales bacterium
CCCTCGCGCCGGGCCAGATCGTCGTGGTCGACATCGAGGGCGAGGGCGAGGAGGCGAAGTTCGTCTTCCGAGGCGAGGACAAGCCGGTCACCGTGCCGGACGCACCGCCCGTCGACCTCGCCGGCTCGGTCGAGGGCGGCGCCCCCGCGGCCGAGGAGGCCTGAGCACCCCGGCGCCAGGAGGGCCGGTCCGCACGTCGGACCGGCCCTTCTGCACGCGCGCGGGCGCGACGCCGACCGCAGGTCCCCTGTCGAGGCGGAAGAGGGCGTAGCGTCCGGCCTGTGACGAGTCCGGTGCAGGAGGGCGCCATCGGCGAGCTCTTCCACGCGACGCCGGACGCGGTGCTCGTCTTCGCCGACGGCCAGCTCGTCGCGAGCAACGCCAACGCGGAGGTGCTGTTCGGCGCGGCACCCGCTGCTGTCGACCACGGGCGGTTGCGGGCGGAGGTCCCGCGGGGGGCCACGTTGCACCGGGTGGTGCTCGGCCCCGGGACCGTGGTCGACGTGATCCGTCGGGCCGTCGGCGGCTTCGACGTGCTCATCCTGCGGGACGTCAGCCGCTCGGTCCGGCAGGCCGACGGGCTGCGGCGCATCGCCGCGGTGAGCCGCGGCCTGATCGGCGCGGCACCGTCTGTCGCCGAGGTCGCGCAGGTGCTCGTGACGGAGGCCAAGGAGCTCACGGGCGCCGCCTACAGCGCCCTGCTCCTGCTGAAGCCGGGGTCTCTCACCGAGACCAGCCACTTCGCCTACGACGCCCCGCGGCACCTGTTCCCCGCGCACATGCCGCGCGTCGTCGGCCTGCTTGCCGTGCCGGTGCAGGCGCGCGCAGCGGCCCGGCTCGACGACATCCGGGGCCACCCGGCAGGTGTGGGGCTGCCGGGTGTGCACCCGCCGATCGGCCCGCTGGTGGCCGTGCCGGTGCTGACCGGGACCGAGGTGCTCGGCGAGCTCGCGGTGGCCAACCCGCCGGGAAGCCGCGTGTTCGACGACGTCGACGAGCAGCTGCTCGAGGACCTTGCCGCGCACGTCGCCGTCGCGGTCACGTGGGCCCGCCAGTCCGAGGGGCAGCGCGAGCGCGAGCTGCAGCGCCAGGAGGTCGTCGACACCGCCCGGCACGACATCCGCACACCGCTCGGCGCCGGGAAGGGCTATGCCGCGCTGCTCGCCCGCAAGCTCGACAAGATGTCCCCGGAGCAGGTCGCCACGGCTCTCGAGGGCCTGACCAGCTCCTTCGAGCGGATCGAGTCGTTCAGCGAGCGGCTCCTCGTCGACGAGCGCCACCACCTGGTGGGCGTCGAGCCGGTCCTGGCCGACGTCAACGTCGCGGAGCTGCTGGACCAGCTCGCGCGCGACGTGCAGGCGGGCAGCGGCCGCGTCGTCGAGGTGCTCCTCGCCGAGGGCACGCCGAGCCACCTGCGCGGCGACCCGGAGATGGTCCGGGAGGTCCTCGACAACCTCGTGGGCAACGCCCTGAAGCACACCCCGGACCTGACACCGGTGGTGCTGAGCGCGCGCGTCGAGGGCGACCAGGTGCGGTTCGACGTCCGTGACCAGGGCCCGGGGATCCCGGAGACCGAGCAGGCGTCGTTGTTCGAGCGGTGGACCAGGACCGACAGCAGCCGTTCCCGGCAGCTGCCGGGGTTTGGGCTGGGCCTGTCCATCGTGAAGCGGCTGGTGACAGCGCACGGCGGTTCGCTCGGGGTGAGCTCGCGCTCGGGTGAGGGGGCGACCTTCTGGGTCACCTTCCCGGTGCCTGCGTGACGCATCGCGTCGTCCTCGTCGAGGACGACCCCACGGTGCGCGGCGTCATCGAGATCCTGCTCGCCACCGAGCCGGACCTCGAGCTCGTCGGTACGGCCGTGACCGCCGAGGACGGCATCCGCCTCGTCGCCGAGCACCTGCCCGACCTCGTCCTTCTCGACAACCAGCTCGTCGGTGCGATGACCGGGGTTCAGGCGGCCCCGTCGATGAAGGCCGCCGCCCCGTCGGTGGTGGTCCTGCTCTGCACCGCCCTCGACCTCGCGCACGTCGCCGAGGGCGATGCAGCCATCGACGGCTACCTGCGCAAGGAGAACCTCGTCGACCTCGTCGAGAGGGTCCGCGCGCTGCTGCCTCAGCCCGGCAGCGCGTAGCGGCCGTCGGGCAGCGGGTCCACGAGGCCGTCGACCACCAGTCCGTCGAGGGCCCGGGCCCGCTGGACCGGCTCGTCCCAGACCTGCTCGAGCACCGCCGCGGGGACCGGCTCCGACGCGTCGCGCAGCACGGCCATCAGGCGGCCGCGCACCTGGCGGTCCGTCCCGGCGTATCCCTGCGGCCTCTTCACGGGTGCGTCCAGCGCCGGGGACCCCGCCGCCAGCCAGCGGCACCAGGCGGCGACCGGGCAAGAGGCGCACAGCGGGGAGCGGGCCGTGCAGACCAGGGCCCCGAGCTCCATGAAGGCGATCGACAGCGTCGCCGCGTCCTCGTCCAGGACGGGCAGCAGCGTCGCGACGAGCGCCAGGTCCTTCTTGGTCACCGGGGCGTCCGCCACGCCCTCGACCAGGCGGGCGACGACCCGTCGCACATTGGTGTCGACCACCGGGTGCCGCTGGCGCAGGGCGAAGACCGCGACGGCCCGCGCCGTGTAGTCGCCGACGCCCGGCAGAGCGAGCAGCTCCTCGACGGTCGTCGGCAGGTTCCCGTCGTGCCTGTCCACGACTCGGGCGCAGGCCGCGTGCAGCCGCAGCGCACGACGGGGGTAGCCCAGCCGGCCCCACTGTCGCACCGCCTCCCCGGACGGCGCCGATGCCAGCGCCCGTGCCGTCGGCCAGCGGGCGACCCACTCGAGGTAGGCGGGCACCACCCGGGCCACCGGCGTCTGCTGCAGCATGACCTCGCTGACCAGGACCTGGTACGGCGTGGTCCCCGTCCGCCGCCACGGCAGGTCGCGGGCGTGCTCGGCGTACCAGTCGACCAGCTGCTGGCGGGTGGCGGTTCGCAAGGGCATGGCTCCCCGATCCAACCAGGCTCGCTGGATAGGGTTCGCGCGTGGTCATGCACCCGGTGGGACCGCTGCCGGCCTCGACGTACTGGCGTCGCCGTGCCGCTCTCGCCCTCGGCCTGCTGGTCGGGCTGCTGCTGCTGAGGTCGTGCACCGGTGGTGGGAGCGCCCCGGGCAAGCACGTCTCGACGAAGCCGAGCGCCACCCCCTCCGCGACGTCGCGCGCTTCCGCGGGACCGTCGGCCACGAAGGCGCCGGTCACGACGGCGGCCGGCACCTGCCCGGACTCCGCGCTGAGGCTGGTCGTGAAGCCGGACCTGTCGACGTACCCGGTCGGCACGAACCCGTCGTTCACGCTGACCGTCACCAACACCTCCGCCACCGCCTGCAAGCGCGACCTCGGCGCCAAGGCGGTGTCGCTGACGGTGGTCAGCGGGACGGCCCGGACGTGGAACAGCGACGACTGCAGCAACGGCACCGACTCCGCCCTGACGACGCTCGCGCCGAACAAGGAGGTGCTCGTCGTCGACTACCACTGGAACGGCCTGCGATCGCTTCCCGGTTGCCCCGCGCCCCGCGCGCAGGCCACCGCCGGGACCTACCAGGTCAGCGGCACCGTCGGCACGCTGACCAGCGCCAGGGTGGTCTTCCACTTCCGCTAGCCCGCACGCCTCAAGCAGCGCCTGAAACCGGACGACACTCCTGCGTGGGGACACAAGGGGTGCGCGTGGACGACGGAACGGTCGCGGCAGCTTCGCTGTCAGCAGCGCTGCCGCCTGCCCTGCTCGCGGACCTGCGGGTCGCCTTCGGCCGCGAGGTCGACGCACGGCTGCCGCACCTGCGTGCCGTCACCGACCTGGAGACGGCCCAGCGGGACGCCCACACGATCGCCAGCGCGGCCTGGGTGATCGGTGAGCCGGTCATCGCCAAGCTCGCCCGCGAGGTCGAGAGCGGCCTGCCCGGTGGTCCCGTGGCGGAGCTCGTCGCGGCGCTCGAGAGGTACCTCGCGTGACCTCGGCCGCGAGCACCACCCCCACCGCCGTCGTCGTGGTCGACGACAGCCCCGTGCAGCGCCGGTTCGTCCGCGCCGCCGTGGAGGCCGACCCGGCCTTCACCGTCGTCGGCGAGGCTCGCAACGGCAAGGAGGCCGTGGCTCTGGTGGCCCGGCTGCGTCCGGGCGTGGTGCTGATGGACCTCGACCTGCCCGTCATGAGCGGCATCGAGGCGATCGAGCGGATCATGGCGACGAGCCCCACGCCGATCCTCGTCTACAGCGCCCACGTGGGCGACGGCGAGACGGCCAACGCCCTCGAGGCGCTCGCGGCCGGTGCCGTCGACGTCCTCGCGAAGCCCGGGGCAGGGGACACCGGCAGCCTCGACGAGTACGCCGACCAGATCCGCAAGAAGCTCCGCGTCGCGTCGCGGGTCCGCGTCATCACCCATCCCCGCGGCAAGCTCCGGACGCGCGAGACCGCAGGTGCGGTGCACGCGACCCCGCGACTGGGCCTGACCCGGCCGACCCCGATCGTGGAGGAGGTCGAGGCGCGCGTCGGCGTCAAGCTCGTCGCCATCGGGGCTTCGACCGGCGGCCCGCAGGCGCTGCACACCCTGCTGCGCTGCCTGCCGCCTGACCTCGAGCAGGCGGTCCTCGTCGTGCAGCACATGGCCGAGGGCTTCATCCCCGGTCTGGCGTCGTGGCTCGACCAGCTCGTCCCGATGCCCGTCGTCGTCGGCGGCAGCGGGCGCCGGTTGCAGCCGGGGACGATCACCATCGCGCCGAGCGGCCAGAACCTGCTCGTGCAGGACGACCGCCTCCGCGTGCTCTGCGTCGACCCGGAGCCGGGCCAGTTCCACGTCCCGGGCATCGACCAGTGCTTCGCCTCCGTCGCCGACGCTCTCGGCCCAGATGCCGTCGGCGTGCTGCTCACCGGCATGGGACGTGACGGGGCGCAGGGTCTGAAGAACATGCGCAGCCGTGGGGCTCCCACCCTCGGTCAGGACGAGGCGACCAGCACGGTCTACGGCATGCCGCAGGCCGCGTTCGCCCTCGACGCGATCGACCGCCAGCTGCCGCTCGACGACATCGCCCCGGCGGTCCTGGGCCTGCTGGGCCGGCCGTGAGGGTCTCGCTCTCCACCGAGGAGTACGACGCGCTGCGGGCGCTCCTCGCTCGCGCCGCGGGGCTGGTCTTCGACGACGCCCGCAAGGAGTCGATGGCCTACTCGGTCGCCGAGCGGATGCGTGCCTGCGGGCTGCGCGAGGTGTCGTCGTACCTTCGCCGGCTCGACGACCCGAACGAGCGGCAGCAGCTGCTCGACGAGGTCACCATCCAGGAGACCCACTTCTTCCGCAACCCGCCCCAGGTGCGGGCACTGCGGCTGCACGTGCTGCCGGAGCTGCTGCGGCACGCCGAGCTGAACGGCCGCCGGCTGCGGATCTGGAGCGCCGGCTGCTCCACCGGCGAGGAGCCGTACTCGATCGCCATGCACCTGCGCGAGCTGCTGCCCTCGACGGCGGGCTGGGACGTGAAGGTCGTCGGGACCGACGTCTCGCAGCGCGCCATCGCCGCCGCCCGCTCCGGCCGCTACGGCGCGCGCGCGGTCCAGCTCGCGAGCCCCGAGGAGCTCGCCCGGCACTTCGTGGCCCTGCCGGACGGGGCGTACGAGGTGCGCCCGGAGGTACGCGAGCTGGTCGAGTTCCGGCACCACAACCTCGTCACCGAGGCCGTGCCGTTCGCGCCGTCCGAGCGCATCGACCTGGTGCTGTGCCGCAACGTCACCATCTACTTCGGCCGGGACACCACCCGCGCCCTCATGACCCGGCTGCACCACAGCCTGCGCGACGGCGGCTACCTGTTCCTCGGGCACTCCGAGACGCTCTGGCAGGTGAGCGAGGACTTCCGGCTGGTCGCTCTCGGCACCGGCGACGCGGCGGCGTTCGTCTACCGCCGGCTCGACAAGCAGGTCGAGCGCCGGGCCGTGCTGCCCGACCGGCGGACTGCCGATGAGCCGTCGCCCGAGGAGCGCCGCGTCGAGCCGCGCCGCGCAGCGGCGCCCGCCATGCCCCCCGCCCCCGTCCTGGTCGGTGTGGACACTCTTCTCGAGCAGTGCCGCGTCTCGCTGGCCGCCGGCCGCTACGCGGAGGCCGCCCAGTACGCCGCCGACGCGGCGATGCAGGCGCCGCTGCGCGCCGAGGCGTTCTACCTGCGCGGCCTGGCCCTGGTCGACCTCGGCCGGGACGACGACGCCCTCGTCGAGCTGCGCAAGGCGGTCTACCTCGAGCCCGAGCGCGGCTTCGCCCACTTCCTGCTCGCCGGCGTCCTGGACCGGCTCGGGCAGCCGGTCCTCGCGGCCCGGGAGTACGGCGCCGCCGCCGACACCCTGGGCATGCAGCCGGCAGATGCCACCGCTGAGGAGCTCGGCGGGCGTAGCGTGCGTGAGCTGGCACAGCTGTGCCGGCAGCTGCAGCACCGGCTGCTGGGCGGCCAGCTGCAGCACCACTACGGCGAGGAGGTGTCGTGAGCGGCGGGCTGGTCACCTTCGTGCTGGGCGAGCGCGAGTACGCGACGCCCCTGTCGTCGATCCGTGAGGTGGTCCGGCTCGAGGGCCTTGCCGACCTCCCGGGCATGACCAAGCCGCTCGCGGGTGTCCTCGACCTGCGCGGCACGGCGCTGCCCGTCCTCGACCTGCGCATCGGTGCGACCGCGGAGTCCCGCGGCGACGTCCTCGTCATGGAGGGAACCACGGAGGAGACACTCGTCGGCGTGGCCGTGGACCGGGTCCGGGCCGTCGTCGGTGCGGAGGAGCTGGGTCAGGGCGGGGCCGCAGGGGACGAGCTCCCGTCCTACGTCGTGGAGGTCCTGCGGGGCGCCTCAGGCCCGGTCTTCCTCGTCGACCTGCCGCAGATGGTCAGTGCCGCAAGAGAAGCCGCCCGCAAGGCCGTCCTGTGAAGGCCTTCAAGGCCGTCTCGGACGCGTTGCTGGCGCTCGCCGTCGTGTTCGCCGTCGTGGCCCTGTTCGGTCACACCTGGGCCTGGTACGTCGCCGCCTTCTGCCTGCTCGACTCGATCGTGGCGGCGAGGTTCCGCCGCCGTGCCGCCAAGGCCGCCAAGGCCGCCGGCTCTGCCGCGCCCTAGTCCCCGGGTGGAGCGGGCTCAGACGTAGCGCTCGAGGATGCTGGACTCGGCCAGCCGGGACAGGCCCTCGCGGACCGAGCGGGCGCGGGTCTCGCCGACGCCCTCGACGGCCTGGAGGTCGTCGATGCTCGCGGCCAGCAGCTTCTGCAGCCCGCCGAAGTGGTCGATGAGCCGGTCCACGATCGGGTTGGGGAGCCGCGGGACCTTGGCGAGCAGCCGGTAGCCGCGCGGGCTGACAGCCACCTCGAGCTGGTCGGCGCCGCCGGTCCAGCCGACGGCCCGGGCGAGCACGGCGAGGTCGAGCAGGTCGGTGCCGGACAGCGCGTCGAGGTCCGCGAGCGCGTCCGCGGGCTTGCGCGCCTTGCGGCCGGTGCCGCCGACGAGGTAGTCGCGCACGATGAGCTCGCGCTCGGCCTCGACGCCCGCCATCAGCTCCTCGAGCTGGAGCGAGAGCAGCCGGCCGTCGGCCCCGAGCTCGACGACGTAGCCCTCGATCTCGGTGGCGATCCGGCGCACCATCTCGAGCCGCTGGCTGACGGCCATCGCATCGCGGACCGTGACCAGGTCCTCGATCTCGAGGGCCGACAGCGTGCCGGCCACCTCGTCGAGGCGCAGCTTGTAGCGCTCCGGGGTGGCGAGGGCCTGGTTGGCGCGGGACAGGATGGCAGCGCTGTCGTCGAGGACGTAGCGACGGCTGTCGACGTAGAGCGCGATGATCCGCATCGACTGGCTCACGCTGATGACGGGGTAGCCGGTCTGCTTCGCGACCCGTTCCGCCGTGCG
>JAODNF010000240.1 GCA_025464915.1 Frankiales bacterium
CAGCGCAGGATCCTCGAGTTCATCCGCGAGTCCGTGGAGCGCCGCGGCTTCCCGCCCACCATCCGCGAGATCGGCGACGCGGTCGGCCTGGCGAGCACCTCGAGCGTCAGCTACCAGTTGATCACGCTCCAGAAGAAGGGCTTCCTGCGCCGAGACGCCACCAAGCCGCGGGCGGTCGACGTGCGGCTGCCCAGCGAGATGGGCCTCGACGACGGCCAGGAGCACAGCTCCTTCCCGCAGCCCGAGTACGTGCCCGTCCTGGGCCGGATCGCGGCCGGTGGCCCGATCCTGGCCGAGCAGGCGGTGGAGGAGGTGTTCCCGCTCCCCCGCGAGCTCGTCGGCGACGGCACGCTGTTCATGCTGAAGGTCGTCGGCGAGTCCATGATCGACGCCGCGATCAGCGACGGCGACTGGGTCGTGGTGCGCCAGCAGCAGACCGCCAACAACGGCGACATCGTGGCCGCCATGATCGACGGCGAGGCCACCGTGAAGACCTTCAAGCGCAAGGACGGCCACGTCTGGCTGATGCCGCACAACGAGGCCTTCGACCCCATCCCCGGCGACGAGGCCACCGTCCTCGGCCGAGTCGTGACGGTGCTCCGCAAGCTCTGACCCCGCCTCACCGAGGGCCGCTCCGCACGCGGGGCGGCCCTCGCCGCGTCCAGGGGGCCGTTCGGGTGATCATCGGGCCGAGGCGTAACCCGCGACGTCCGCGCGCCGATAACCGCCGTGACCTCGCCGAAAAGGCGACCTGCCACCTCACCGTTCGGTGGCAGCCCGCAACGCCACTGCCCCCAGGTGGCTGCCGAAGTAGAGGACACGTCCCGATGCGCCCCACCCTCGTCTCGAAGCTCACCCGCGGCGGCAAGACCGTCCTGGTGGGCGGCCTCGCCGCCGTCAGCCTGGCCGTCACCGGCGTCGCCCTCGCCTCCCCGGGCTCCTTCTCCCCCGCCGCCGACGCCACCGACGTCTCCGCGTCCCCCAGCGCGACCACCAGCACGTTCGGCAGCGCCACCGACAGCGCCACCGACCGCGCCACGACCGCCCCCTCGGAGGACGGCGACGCAGCCGCGGCGGCCGAGCCCAGTGAGACGGCCGAGCCGAGCGAAAGCCCCGAGCCCAGCGAGTCCGCCGAGCCCCGTGCGGCCGCGAAGCCCGCGAAGACCTGCCCGCCGAAGCCGAGCCAGAGCCCCGAGGCCAACGACGCCGACAGCGCGGACGACGAGCAGAGCGATGACGCGGATGACGCCGCCGACGACACACCGAGCGCCGCGTCGAGCACGGCACCGGCAGCCGCCTCAGGCTCGGGCACGTCGGCGGGTGAGCACCACGACTGCGGCCGCCACAACGGCCAGCACAAGGCTGGTCACCGCGACGGGCACCACCCTGGTCGCGGCCACGGCGGCAAGGACAGCAGCGCCCCCAAGGGCTCCGGCTCCGAGCACGGCCACGGCAACTCGGGCAAGCGCGGCTCCGACGAGAGCTGAGTCCCTGGCAGCATGAACGGAGCGGGTCGCGACCGCGGCCCGCTCCGACACTGCTGCAGGTGCCACGACCTCCGTGAACGACCCTCTCCTCGACGACCTGCTGCCACCGGCGCAGGCCGGTGAGGCGTGGGCGCTGACGGCGCTCTACGAGCAACTCGCGCCGAAGGTCGCCGCCTACCTCCGGGCGCGTGGCGCGAGCGAGCCCGAGGACCTGACCAGCGAGGTGTTCCTCACGGTCTTCCCGAAGCTCGCCACCCTGACCGGCGGCGCCGCCGGGCTGCGGACCTTCACGTTCAGCGTCGCCCACGCCCGGCTCGTCGACGACCTGCGCAGACGCGGCCGGCGGGAGCCGACGGTGCCCTACGAGCCCGCCGGCGATCCTCGTACCAGCCCGTCGGGCGAGGACGAGGCCGTCACGAACCTCCAGGCGGAGCGGGTGCGGGCACTGCTGGACAGGCTGCTGCCCGACCAGCGCGACGTGCTGGTGATGCGCATCCTCGGCGACCTGTCGATCGAGCAGGTCGCGCAGGCCCTCGGACGCAGCGAGGGCGCCGTCAAGCAGCTGCAGCGCCGCGGGCCGCTGGCCTTGAGGGCTGCGCTGGAGAACAACCCGGACGGAGTAACCCTGTGACGCCGTCCGACGATGACAGGCACGTGAAGCGCCCCCTGTCCGACCGCGACGCGGACGCGCTGCTGCGCGGACCGGAGCTCGCGGGGTTCGTGGCGGACCTGCAGGCGATGGCGACCGAGATCCCGGCAGCCTCGCCTTCGCTCGCCTCGATGCTGGCGGACGGCCTCGTCCCGGACGCCACCGCGACCGCCGTCCTGCCCGTCGTGCGGGCCCGCAAGCGGTGGCTGGTAGCCCTCCCCCTCACCGGCCTCATCCTGGCCGGGACCCTCGGCGCTGCCAGCGCGAACGTGCTGCCCGACGGCGCCCAGAAGGTCGTGTCCGACACCGTCTCGTCCATCACGCCGATCCACCTGCCCAAGCCCGCCCTCAAGGCGAAGCCGACCCCCGAGCCGACCGCGCGACGTGCGCCGTC
>JAODNF010000270.1 GCA_025464915.1 Frankiales bacterium
GCCCCCCGAACCAGACGGCGAAGTGCTCGGCCTGGGTCAGGCACTGCCAGACCAGGTCCTGCGGCGCGTCGAAGGTGCGGACGATGGTGTACCCGGTCATGACTGCTTCTCCTTGGGGATCAGGGACTTCAGGTGTGCGTCCAGGCGGTCGAACGACCCCTCCCAGAACACGCGGTAGTCGTCGAGCCAGGCCGACGCCGTCCCGAGCCGCTCGCCGTTGTGGCGGGCCGGCCGGTACTGCGCGTCCCTGCCGCGGCCGACCAGCCCGGCGGCCTCGAGCACCTTGAGGTGCTTCGAGACGGCCTGCAGGCTCATCGTGAACGGCTCGGCGAGCTGGTTCACGGTGGCCTCTCCGTCGGCCAGCCGCTCGAGGATCGCGCGGCGGGTCGGGTCGGCGAGGGCCGCGAACACCTGGCTCAGCGGGTCCATGCTCAACTCCTCGGTTGCTAAACCACATGGTTGCGTACGAGGGTCGCGGTGTCAAGTGCAAGGCTCGGGCCATGGCGCTGCACCTGCGAGGTCCCGTCCTGGTGGGCCAGGACGACGAGCGGCCGGAGGCCTGGGCCGTCGACGGGCGGATCACCTTCGACCGACCGCCCACCGTCGACGAGGTGCTCGAGGGCTGGGTGCTCCCCGGCCTGGTCGACGCCCACTGCCACATCGGCCTCGGGTCCCACGGGGAGGTGGCGCCCGAGGTGGCGGAGCAGCAGGCTGTCACCGACCGCGACGCCGGAGCGCTGCTGCTGCGCGATGCCGGCTCGCCCGCCGACACCCGCTGGGTCCAGTCCCGCGAGGACCTGCCGGTGCTGATCCGCGCCGGTCGGCACATCGCGCGGACGCGCCGCTACATCCGCGACTTCGCGAACGAGGTCGAGCCGGAGCTGCTGGTCGCAGCCGTTCAGGAGCAGGCCAGGGCGGGTGATGGCTGGGTCAAGCTGGTCGGCGACTGGATCGACCGCGACACCGGTGACCTCGCGCCGTGCTGGCCGACGGACGTCCTGGCGGAGGCGATCGCCGCGGCCCACGCGCTCGGGGCCAGGGTCACGGCGCACTGCTTCGGCGAGGAGTGCCTCGAGCCCCTGGTGCTCGCAGGAATCGACTGCATCGAGCACGCGACCGGCCTGACGGAGCAGACCATCCCGCTGCTCGCCGAGCGCGACGTCGCCATCGTCCCGACCCTCATCAACGTCGCTACGTTCCCCGACATCGCGGCGCCCGCGGCGGACAAGTTCCCCTTGTACGCCAGGCACATGCTCGCCCTGCACGAGCGCCGCTACGCCACCGTGACCACAGCGCGAGAGGCCGGCATCCGGGTGTTCACCGGGACAGACGCCGGGGGTTCGCTCGCCCACGGCCGGGTCGCCGAGGAGGTGCTCGAGCTCGCCGCCGCGGGCTTCACGCCGCTCGAGGCGCTGCGTGCGGCCACGTGGGACGCGCGGCGGTGGCTGGACCAGTCCGGCCTGGAGGAGGGCGCGTCCGCAGACCTCGTGGTCTATGCCGCCGACCCCCGTCAGGACCTGGAGACCCTGAAGCACCCGACCGCGGTCGTCCTGCGGGGAGCGGTCCGCTGACCGCTCTGGAGCTCGCCGGGGTCACCTGGCGCCGGGAGGACGTGGAGATCCTGCGCGGGATCGACCTCGTCGTGGCGGGCGGCGAGCACTGGGCACTTCTCGGCCGCAACGGCTGCGGTAAGACCTCGTTGCTCGCCCTGGCAGGTGGCCGGGTGCACCCGACGACGGGCACCGTGGACGTCCTCGGTCGGCGGCTCGGACGGGTCGACATCCAAGGCGAGCTCTGGCCACGCATCGGTCAGGTCAGCGGCCGCCACGTGCCCTCGGGGCAGCTCACGGCAGGGCAGGTCGTCCTGACCGGCCTGAGCAGCACCAACGGGCTGCCGCTGCGCTGGACACCCACGGACGAGAACCGTGCGGCCGTCGCGAGATCCCTTGCAGACGTGGGAATCTCGGCACTCGCCGCCCGGCCGTGGTCGGTCCTGAGCAACGGTGAGCAGCGCCGTACCCTGCTGGCCCGTGCGCTGGTGCGGGAGCCCGAGCTGCTGCTGCTCGACGAGCCCGCTGCCGGCCTGGACCTGCCGTCCCGCGAGCACCTCATCGAGGCCCTCGACGCCGCGCCCTGCACGAGCGTGCTGGTGACCCACCACGTCGAGGAGATCCCTGCGACGACCACGCACGCGGCACTCATGAGCGACGGGCGGCTGCTCGCACGGGGGCCGGCGTCTGAGGTGCTGACCTCGGGCAGGCTGTCGGCGTGCTTCGGGATGGAACTCGTCGTCGAGGAGCGCGACGGCCGCTTCAGCGCGAGAAGACCCGACGGGGGACGTCGACCAGCATCGTCGTGATCTGCTCCTCGGTGACGCCCGCGTCGCGCAGGTAGGGCAGGACGTCCTGCTGCAGGTGCAGGTAGTGCCACTGCGGGAGGAAGGCACGGGCCTCGGGCGGCAGCCAGTCGATGTAGCAGGCAGCGTCCTGGGACAGCACCATCCGGTCCGCGAGGCCGCGACGGCAGAGCTGCACGAGGGTGTCCGCCCGGGCCTCGAACGTGGTCGCGACGTTGATGCCGAACCGGTCCATGCCGAGCGTGAACCCCTGCTGCGCAAGGGACTCCAGGTGGTCGACGTCGATGGAGTCGCCGCTGTGCCCCAGCACGACAGCCGACGGCTCGACGCCCTCCTCGTCGCAGAGCACCCGCTTCACCTGCACTGCGGTCTGCGTGCCCGGGTGGGTGTGCACCGTGACAGGCGCCCCGGTGCGCTGGTGGGCCTGGCCGACGGCCCGCATCACCCGCTCGACCCCAGGGGTGAGACCTGGCTCGTCGATGGCGCACTTGAGCATGCCGGCCACCACGCCGTGGTTGCCCTCCGTGAGGTCGCGGACGAACAGCTCGACCATCGGGTCGTCGGGTCCGGTGAACGGGCCTCGGTGGTGGAAGAAGAACGGAACGTCCCCGTAGGTGTAGCAGCCGGTCGCCGCGACGATGTTGAGCTGAGGGACCTGCTCGTTGACGCGCCGGATCCGGGGCAGGTAGCGGCCCAACCCGACGACCGTCGGGTCGACGATCGTCTGCACGCCCTGGGCCGCGAGCTCGGTGAGCTTGGTCACGGCGTCAGCGACCCGCTCCTCCTCCTCCCACTCGTCGGTCCAGTTCTGCTGCGCGTCAGCGGTGAGCACGAACACGTGCTCGTGCATGTAGGTCATGCCGAGGGCGTCGCTCTCGACCGCTCCGAGCACGGTGGGCACCGAGGTCATGGCCAGAACCTAAACGGTCAAGGAAGTGTCGGGGAATGCCGATACGGTAGACACGGTTGGACCTGACGATCAGCGGGAAAGATCGCTGACAGCCCTGGCTGCAACGGTGCGCCGGGCCCACACAAGCCACTCGGACAGATCGTGTCCGCGTACGAAGAGAAGAGAAGAGTCATGAACGACTACGGACCCTGGGACGACTGACCGTCCCGCACGAGAAGAAGAGCCCGTCCCTCACCCGAGGGGCGGGCTCGCCCGCTCTGCGGGGTAGGTGGTCAGCAGCCTGTCCAGGGCCAGGGTGAGCACCTCGGTCGTCGTGCCGAAGTTGAGCCGGGCGTGGTGGGTCAGCCCGAAGTCGGCGCCCTCCGACAGCGCGATCCGCTGCTCGCGGAGCAGCCGCTCGGCCGGACGCTCGTCGTCGAGGCGCAACCAGGCGAGGTAGGACGCCTGCGGTGGGGTCAGCCGGTCGCCGAGAGCGTCGACGACCAGCCCCCGCATCCGGTCGAGGTGCCTCACGAGATCGGCGAGCCAGGCGTCCCCGTCGGTGAGCGCGACCTCGTTGGCGAGTGCGCCGAGGTGCCCGACCTTGTACGACACCTCGACCGGGATCCGGCGGACCGCGGGCAGCACGTCCTCGTTCCCGGCGACCAGCAGGGCGCACTTCAGGCCGGCGAGGTTGAAGGCCTTCGAAGCGCTGGTGAGCACCACCGACCGCCGGGGGGCGTAGGGCGTGAACGTCGCACCAGGCAGGGTGAGCGGCGCGTGCACCTCGTCGGCGAGCACCACCGCGTCGTGCCGGCGGACCACCAGGTCGAGCTGGTCGAGCTCCTCGGGTGTCCAGACCCGGCCCGTCGGGTTGTGCGGGCTCGACAGCAGGACGACGCGCGCGCCGGCCCCGAGCGCCACGTCGATCGCGGGCAGGTCGAGGGCACCGTCGACCAGCGGGACCAGCTCGACCGGTCGGCCGATCGACGGTGGGACCTCGAAGAACGGGTGGTAGACGGGAGGGCAGATGACCACCCGGTCGCCAGGGTCGGTGAGGACCTTCAGCGCCTCGGCCACGCCGGCCATCACGTCCCCGACCGGAACGCACCAGGACGGATCGACGTCCCAGCCCCAGTGCCGCTTCGCGAACCCGGCGAAGGCCCGGCCCAGCTGGAAGGGGGCGGCGTACCCGGTGTCGGCCCGCGCGACCGCCTGCTCGAGAACCGTCGTGACGCAGTCGGCGAGGGACACGTCGAGCTCGGCGACCCACAGCGGCAGCACGTCCGGTCCGTAGAGCTGCCACTTGATGCTCCGCCGCTGCCGCAGCTCCTCCAGGCTCAGCTCCCGCATGCGTGGCAGTCTGCCTCTCGTGACCACTGTGCCGGTGCCGGGGGCAGAGCTCTACGTCGAGCGCGCGGGCGACGGTCCGCCGCTGCTGTCGATCAGCGGTTCCGGCAGCGCGCTGGCGGACGGCCTGCGTCCCGCCGTGCTGCCCTTCGCGAAGGCCTTCGACGTTGCCGGCTGGGACCACCGCGGGCTGGGGCAGTCGACGTCGGACGGGTCACCCGTGACGATGGCCGACTTCGCGGCTGACGCCCTCGCTGTCGCGGACTCGCTGGGCTGGCAGGAGTTCTCGGTCTTCGGCGTCTCCTTCGGGGGCATGGTCGCCCAGGAGCTGGCCGTCACCGCACCGGAGCGCGTCACCCGGCTCGTCCTGGGTTGCACCTCCGCGGGTGGCGCCGGCGGCTCGTCTTACCCCTTGCACGAGCGGCCCGACCTGGCCGCGATGGCTCTGCTCGTGGACACCAGGCCCGGCGCCGCGGCCGGGCTGATGGCGCTCATGGGCTCGGTGCGGGCGGTGCCGAAGGAGCCGGGGTACGAGCTGCAGCTGCAGGCCCGCCGGGCGCACGACGTCTGGGACCGGCTCGGGCGCATCACCGCTGCGACCCTGGTGCAGGCGGGCCGCTACGACGGCATCGCACCGCCCGAGAACAGCGCGCGGATCGCCTCGCGGATCGAGGGCTCGGTCCTCCAGGAGTACGAGGGCGGCCACGCGTTCTACTTCCAGGACGGCGCCGCGTGGGACGATGCCGTCGCGTTCCTCCACGAGGGCTGATGCCGACCGGGCGCGAGGTCTTCGAGCAGCTGTCGTGGCACTGGGAAGCGCAGCTGCGGCCCCGGTGGGAGGGCCTCACCGGCGACGAGCTGCACTGGCAGCCCGTGCCGGACTGCTGGGACCTCCGAGCCGGCACGCTGGACGGCAGCTGGCCGAGCCCGGCGCCGGCTCCGGTCACGACGATCGCCTGGCGGATCGCCCACATCGGGCACTGCTTCCACCACCGCTGGCAGGCGCACTTCGGTGGACGCCACTTCACCGACGACGTGCCGGACGATGTCATCGGGTGGGTCGACGAGGGCTACCGGTTGTGGTCGACCTCGATCCTCGCAGCGGACGAGGAGCGGATGAACCGGCCGCACCAGGGGCCGCCGAGCACGGCCGATCAGCACTACCCCCTCTGGGCCGTCGTCCTGCACCTCAACCGCGAGGTCATCCACCACGGCGCGGAGGTCGCCCTGCTCCGCGACCTCTACCTGCGCCGACTTCCCTGATCCCACCCTCGCCTCCGCAGGCCCCGGCTCTCGAGCGTGCGAGGACCCGGCTCTGCGGTCGACGGCGGAGGTAGGAGCAGGGACGTGCGACCTAGACGTCGTAGGAGACGCGTAGCTCCTTGATGCCGTGCACGAAGTTCGAGCGAAGGATGCGCGGATCGGCCAGCGGACGGATGCCCGGCATCTTGCGCGCGATGGTGTCGAAGATGATCCGGACCTCGGCCCGGGCCAGGTTGGCACCCAGGCAGAAGTGCGGGCCACCGCCGCCGAAGGCGACGTGCTCGTTCTCGACGCGGCGAATGTCGAAGGTGTCCGGACGCTCGACACCGCGCTCGTCGCGGTTGGCCGCCGAGTAGTAGATGACGACGCGGTCGCCGGAGCTGATCTGCTGCCCGCCCAGCTCGTAGTCCGACAGCGCGCAGCGCTGGAACTGGATGATGGGGGAGGCCCAGCGGATGATCTCCTCGGCCGCGGTGTCGAGCGGACGCTCGGCCTTGAAGAGCTCCCACTGGTCGGGGTGCTCGAAGAAGGCCTGCATGCCGTGCGTGATGGCGTTCCGGGTCGTCTCGTTGCCGGCGACCATGAGCAGCACGAAGAAGATGGCGAACTGGTCGGGGGTCAGGGCCCCGGAGCCGGTCTCGGCGGCGAGCAGCTTGCTGATGATGTCCTCGCCGGGGCACCCCTCCTTGGCGCGCGCTAGGCCGTCGGCCATCCCGAACATCTCAGCCATGGCGACCTGCGCGGCGTCCGGGGAGCCACCGAGCTCGGGGTCGTCGAAGCCGACCATCGTGTTGGAGAGCTCGAAGACTCGTCTGCGGTCCTCGGCCGGGACGCCGACCAGCTCGCAGATGGCGAGCAGGGGGAGCTCCGCGGCGATGTCCTCGACGAAGTCCCCCTCTCCCTTGGCGATCGCCCGGTCGACGATCTCGTCGGCGAACTCCTGCAGCCGCGTCTCGAGGTTGCGGATCGTCCGGGGGTTGAAGGCGCGCTGGACGATGTTGCGGTAGGCGCCGTGGGCCGGCGGGTCCATGTTCAGCATCAGCTCGCGGGTCATCGCGAGGGCCAGCTCTTCGTCCGCCTCGTCGCCCATCGTGAGCAGCGCGCCGCGAGCGTACGAGGAGAAGACCTCGGGGGTCCGGCTGACCTCGCGCACGTCCTCGGCCCGCGTCACCACCCAGAAGCCGCCACCCCAGGAGCCCGGCTGGTCGTGCCAGAAGACGGGGGCTTCGTCGCGCATCGTGGCGAAGGCCGCCAGGGGCAGGCCTTCGACGAAGGTGTCGGGATCCACCAGGTTCAGGTGGTCGACGGGGCACTTCGCTGCTGTGGTCATGTGGGCTCCTGCTCAAATACGAGTCAACTTGTATCGCAATGATGGTAACCTGCCTGTGGCGCCGGTCACAAGACCTGGTCGGCCCTTTGAGAGGGTGACCTTGAGATGACGAGCGTCGGCCGCCCCCGCGACCCCCGGGTCGATGAGGCGCTGCGCCGCGTCGTGCAGGAGCTGCTCGTCGCCGAGGGCTACTCCGGGCTCACGGTGCAGGGCGTGGCCCGGGCCGCGGGCGTCTCGCCGGCGACGATCTACCGGCGGTTCCCGGGCAAGCGCGAGCTCGTCGAGTGGGCCGCCTTCCAGGTCACCGAGTGGGTCGAGCCCGCCTGGACCGGCGACTACGGCAAGGACCTCACGATCCTCACCGAGCTGCTCCTCGGCTACCTGGTCCAGCCCGCGGTCCGGGCTGCGGTGCCCGGGCTGCTGTCGGAGTACGTCCACGAGGGCTCGGGCTACCTGGCCCTCCTGGCCGCCACGATCACGCCGGTGCGCGAGGCGCTGGGCACCCTGCACGCCGAGGCCATCGCGCGGGGCGAGGCGACCGAGGGCGTCGACCTCGACGCGCTGCTCGAGGTGCTGCTCGGCGCTGTGCTGCTCGAGGCGATGACGCGCAGTGGCGGCACCCGCACGGCGGCCGCGCGGATCGCCGACGTCGCCCGTCGCGCGACCGCATGAGCGCACCCCTCTGGGACGACGGAACCTGGACCGGGCTGCCGGCCCTCGAGGAGGACGTCACCGCGGACGTCTGCGTCGTGGGCCTCGGCGGCTCGGGGCTCACGGCAGTGCAGGAGCTTCGGAGCCGAGGCGCCTCGGTCGTCGGGATCGACGCCGGGACGGTCGGTGGCGGGGCGGCGGGCCGCAACGGCGGGTTCCTGCTGGCGGGTCCCGCCCGTGCCTACCACCGGCAGCGGGATCCCCTGCTCTACAAGCGAACCCTCGAGGAGCTCGAGCGGATGGAGGCCGCCGGCTTCCTGCGCCGGACGGGCTCGCTCCGGATCGAGCGGACGGCCGAGGGCATCGCCGAATGCGACGAGCAGGCGACGGCACTGCGGCTCGACGGGTTCGCGGTGCTCGACTACCACGGTCCCGAGGGACGGTGCCTTCCAGCCGCTCGAGCGGTGCCGGGCGCTGGCGGCAGGACCGGGGCTCTACGAGCGCACCCGGGCGCTGACCGTCGGGAACGGCCGGGTCGAGACCCCCTCCGGGACGGTCACCTGCGACCACGTGCTGGTGCTCGTCGACGGCCGGCTCGACGTACTCCTCCCGGAGGTCCCCGTCCGGACCGTGCGGCTGCAGATGCTCGGCACATCGGCTGTGCCCCAGCGGTTCTCCCGCCCCGTCTACCTGCGGGACGGGTACGAGTACTGGCAGCAGCTGCCCGACGGGCGGATCGTCATGGGCGGCTTCCGCGACCTTGGCGGCGACGAGGAGGAGACCACGTCCAGGGAGGTCAGCACGACCGTGCAGGCTGCTCTCGACGAGCTGCTGGCCTCGGTCGCCCCCGACGCCGTGGTGACGCACCGGTGGGCCGCCTCCGTCGGCTACACCGGCGACGCCCTCCCGTACCTCGGTGAGGTGCGGGAGGGCGTCTGGGCTGCGGGCGGCTACTGCGGCACGGGCAACGTGATCGGTGCCCTGTGCGCGCGGCAGCTGGTGAGCAACGTGCTCGGCGGGCCGGAGTACTGGGGCTGAGGGCTACTTCGGCTGGAGCCGCGCGGCGCCGTCGAGGCGGACCGTCTCGCCGTTGGCGTAGGTGTTGACCAGCAGCTCGAGGACCATCGAGGCCAGCTCGTCCGCCGTACCGAGGCGCTTCGGGAAGTTCACGTCGCGCTTGAGGTTGTCCTTGAACGCTTCGGAGGCCTCGCCCTCGCCGT
>JAODNF010000310.1 GCA_025464915.1 Frankiales bacterium
ATGGCGAACACGAAGGCGTCCGGCGCCATCGACGCGACGGCCTCGAACGGGACCTTGCCGGCGGACAGGCCGATGAGGACGTCGGCTCCCGCCAGGGCGTCGTTGAACGAACCCGTGAAGGCAGCCCGGTTGCTGATGGCGGCGAACATCCGCTTCTCGTCGTTCAGGTCTGTGCGATCCAGGTGCACGATGCCCTTGGAGTCGGCGATGGCGAGGTCACCGATGCCGGCCTCCAGGATCATCTTCGACACCGCGATGCCGGCAGCTCCTGCTCCGGAGACCACGACGCGCAGGTCCCCCAACGTGCGGCCGGTGAGCTTCGCCGCGTTGCGCAGCGCAGCCAGGGTCACGATCGCCGTGCCGTGCTGGTCGTCGTGGAAGACGGGGATGTCGAGCCGGGCCTGCAGCCGCCGCTCGACCTCGAAGCAGCGCGGAGCGCTGATGTCCTCGAGGTTGATGCCGCCGAAGGCGGGCGCGAGCCGCACGACGGTCTCGATGAGCTCGTCGGTGTCGGTGACGTCCAGGCAGATCGGCACCGCGTCCACACCGCCGAAGTGCTTGAACAGCATGGCCTTGCCCTCCATGACGGGCAGGGCGGCCTTGGCACCGATGTCGCCGAGACCGAGCACCGCGGTGCCGTCGGTGACGACGGCGACGGTGCGCGACATCCAGGTGTAGTCGTAGACGAGGTCGGGCTCCTCGGCGATGGCCGTGCAGATGCGGGCGACGCCCGGCGTGTAGGCGAGCGAGAGGTCGTCACGGGTCTCGAGCGGCACCGAGAGGGCGATCTCGATCTTGCCGCCCCGGTGCAGGGCGAAGGCGGGGTCCGCGTCGCGGGACTCGGTGCTCACGACGGAAAGGTCCTCCATGAAGGTGGTCACAACACGCTCCAAAGCAGCTGTCAGGGAAGGGCGCGACAGCGGGTGGAGCGCGCGTAACGATCGGGGGTTGCCCGTACCTCCATCGTGTCACAAGCGTCTCAGCAGGCGCACGGCAGGACGTCCGTGCGTGTTTCAACCGCTCGGCGGCTCCCTTTCCAGACATCTGGCGTGCAACGATGCGCCGGATCAAGACCCTTACCTGGAGGTCCCCTCGTGCGTGCACGTCTTCTCAGCGCTCCGCTCCTCGCCGTCCTGCCCCTCGCACTGGCCTCCTGCGGCAGCGGCAGCGACAGCCCGACGGTGTCGGCCCCGAGCACGAGCACCAGCGCGTCGACCGGCTCCCTCGCGAGCCTGCTGCCGGCCGCCATCAAGGCCAAGGGCAAGCTCGTCGTCGGCTCCGACGTGTCGTACGCGCCCGTGGAGTTCACCGACACCGACGGGAAGACCGCCGTCGGCATCGACCCCGACCTCGCCAAGGCCATCGGCGACAAGCTCGGCATCACGCTCGAGTTCGTCAACGGCACGTTCGACGGGCTCATCCCGCAGCTCACGACCAGCAAGCGCATCGACCTGATCATGAGCGCCATGAGCGACAACAAGAAGCGCCAGGCCACCGTCGACTTCGTCGACTACTTCAGCGCCGGCACCTCGATCATCGTCGCCAAGGGCAACCCCAAGGGCATCAAGGGCCTGGACGACTTCTGCGGCCAGACCGTCGCCATCCAGCGCGGTACGACGCAGGACGACGTCGCCGAGGCTCAGAAGACCAAGTGCGGGAGCGCGAAGCCGCTGACGATCCTGAAGTTCGACACCGACCCCGAGGCCCTGCAGCAGGTGAAGCAGGGCCGTGCCGTGGCGGACATGAACGACTTCCCGGTCGCCGCCTACACAGCGCAGAAGCAGGCCGACAGCTTCGAGGTCGTCGGCGACCAGCTGGAGGCCGGCCCGTACGGCATCGGCGTCCGCAAGAGCGACACCGCGCTCCGCGACGCGGTCCAGAAGGCCGTTCAGGCGCTCATCGACGACGGCAGCTACAAGACGATCCTCGACAAGTGGCAGGTTGCTCAAGGCGCCCTCACGACGGCCACCATCAACGCCGGGACGTGACGCAGGAGGTGACCGGGACGGCGCCGGAGAAGCTGGTCGCCGTCCCGGTACGCCACTACGGGCGCTGGGTCGGCGCCCTCGTCGTCGTGGGGTTGTTCGGCTGGCTGGTGTCGGCCTTCGGGAACGCCGACATCCACTACCACGTCACGCGCGACTACCTGTTCGAGCACGTCATCCTCGTGGGCGTCTGGCACACCATCGAGATCAGCGTCCTGTCCCAGCTCCTCGGTATCGGGCTGGGGGTCCTCGCGGCTGTCATGCGGCAGTCCGGGAACCCCGTCATCGGGTCGATCGGCTGGTTCTACGTCTGGCTGTTCCGGGGTACGCCCCTGCTGCTGCAGATCATCCTCTGGTTCAACCTCGCGGCCATCTTCCCGACGCTGTCGATCCCGGGCGTCTGGCACGCCGACACCAACGTCTTCATCACGCCGTTCATGGCCGCGCTCCTCGGCCTCGGCATCAACGAGGGCGCCTACATGGCGGAGATCGTGCGGGCGGGCATCGGTTCGGTCGACAACGGCCAGACCGAGGCGTCGCACGCCCTGGGCATGACGCAGGGCCTGACCATGCGACGGATCGTGCTGCCGCAGGCCATGCGCGTGATCATCCCGCCGACCGGCAACGAGTTCATCAACATGCTCAAGTCCAGCGCCCTCGTGAACGCGGCCCAGTACACCGAGGTCTTCCGCGTCTCGCAGACCGAGGCCGGCAAGAACCTCGAGCTCATCCCCATGCTGTTCGTCGCGGCGATCTGGTACCTGGTGCTCACCAGCGTCTTCAGCGTCGGCCAGTACTACCTGGAGCGCCGCTTCGCCCGAGGCGCTCAACGGGAGCTGCCTGCCACACCCGTCCGGCGGCTCCTGGCCCTGATCGGGAAGCCGCCCAGGACATGACGACCCCCATGGTCAAGGCCGAGCGCGTGCACAAGTACTTCGGCAAGCTCGAGGTCCTCAAGGGCATCGACCTCGAGGTGCAGCCCGGCGAGGTGTGCTGCCTGCTCGGTCCGTCAGGCTCGGGCAAGTCGACCTTCCTGCGCTGCATCAACCACCTGGAGAAGATCACGGCCGGCCGGCTCTCGGTGGACGGCGAGCTCGTCGGGTACCGGCAGCAGGGCGACAAGCTCTACGAGCTGCGCGAGAAGGAGACGGCGGCCAAGCGCGCCGAGATCGGCATGGTCTTCCAGCGCTTCAACCTCTTCCCGCACATGACGGCGCTCGGCAACGTCATCGAGGCCCCGACGAAGGTGCGCAGGACCTCGAAGGCGCAGGCAGTGCAGGACGCCAAGGCCCTGCTCGAGCGGGTGGGGCTCGCCGACAAGGTCGACAGCTATCCCGCCCAGCTGTCCGGTGGCCAGCAGCAGCGCGTCGCGATCGCCCGCGCCCTGGCGATGAAGCCGAAGCTGATGCTCTTCGACGAGCCGACCAGCGCCCTCGATCCCGAGCTCGTCGGTGAGGTCCTGGACGTCATGCGCGGGCTCGCCAAGGACGGCATGACGATGGTCGTCGTCACGCACGAGATGGCGTTCGCCCGCGACGTCGGTGACACGGTCGTGTTCATGGACGGCGGCGTCGTCGTCGAGAAGGGCGACCCCAATCAGGTCATCGACAACCCGCAGCACCCGCGGACGAAGGCCTTCCTCGGCAAGGTGCTCTAGCGGCGGCCGAGCGGCCAGTAGCGGAGCAGGACGCGGGCCTCGACGTCAGCCACCCCCGTCGGTCCCTCGGCGAACGGGTTGTCCGACGCGAGCTCCCACCCACCTTCGGCGGGCCGGACGGCCCGCTTCACGACGAGCAGGTCGGGCCGGGCCCGGAACCGGCCCACGACGACCGCTCCGGGTCTGACCGCACCGCCCCGGAGCACGAGCAGGAAGTCGCCGTCGTGCAGCGCCGGCACCATCGACGGACCGCGGACCAGCACGGTCCCGATGCGCACGGCACTCCTCCCACGTCATAGGGTCGGGCGAGCACCCGATCCCGGAAGGAAACACCATGCGCTTCCTCACGCCCCGCACTGTCGTCAGTGCCCACTGCGACCTCCCCTGCGGCGTCTACGACCCTGCCCAGGCCCGGATCGAGGCCGAGTCGGTCAAGGCCATCCAGGAGAAGTACCAGGCCAACGAGGACCCGGTGTTCCGGACCCGCGCCATCCTGATCAAGGAGCAGCGGGCCGACCTGGTCAAGCACCACCTGTGGGTGCTGTGGACCGACTACTTCAAGCCCCCGCACTTCGAGAAGTACCCGCAGC
>JAODNF010000349.1 GCA_025464915.1 Frankiales bacterium
GTCCGCTAGACTTTCCCGCTGCGCCGTCCGCGCCCACCAGCTTGCAGTCGTTTCGAGGAGTTCCACCGTGTCCGAGGTCCGCATCGCCGCCGAGACCCGCACCGAGTTCGGCAAGGGCCCGGCCCGCCGCACCCGCGCTGCCGGCAAGGTGCCCGCCGTCCTCTACGGCCACGGCGACAAGCCGCGTCACTTCGCCCTGCC
The DNA here is from genome assembly GCA_025464915.1 of Frankiales bacterium. GTDB lineage: Bacteria > Actinomycetota > Actinomycetes > Mycobacteriales > SCTD01 > RYN-111. Next base: position 202 of record JAODNF010000349.1, read on the forward strand.
GGGCCACGAGCTGATGCTCGCGCTCAAGCACGACTCCAACGCGCTGCTCGCGCTGCAGACGGAGGAGGGCGAGCAGCTCGCCCTGCCGAAGGTCGTCGTCCGCGACCCCATCCGCCGCACCCTCGAGCACGTCGACCTCGTCGCGGTCCGCCGCGGTGAGAAGGTCACGGTCGAGGTCGAGATCCACCTCGTGGGTGAGGCGGCCTCCTCCGACGTGCTCGTCGACCAGCAGACCTCCACCCTGACCGTCGAGGCCGAGGCGACCCACCTGCCGACCGGCTTCGAGCTCAGCATCGCCGGCCTCAAGGTCGGCCAGGCGATCCACGCCTCGGACGTCAAGCTCCCTGCCGGCGCGACGCTCGCCCAGGACCCCGACACCGTCATCGTCCAGGGCCTGGGCGCTCCCACCGCCGAGGCCGTCGAGGCCGAGCTCGACGCAGCGGCTGCCGAGCTGGCCCCGGAGGCTGCCGACGACGAGACCCCGGCCCAGGAGACCGACGAGGCTGCTGCCGACGAGGCTCCCGCCTCCGAGGAGTAAGACCTCAGCGTGGCAGACGACCTCTGGCTGGTCGTCGGCCTGGGCAACCCCGGACCGTCGTACGCCGGCAACCGGCACAACATCGGCTTCGTGGTGCTCGACGAGCTCGCGGGCCGCGTCGGTGGCCGCTTCAAGGCGCACAAGGGCCGGGCCGACACGATCGAGGCCCGGCTCGTGGCGCAGCGAGTCGTGCTGGCGAAGCCGAAGTGCTACATGAACGAGTCCGGCGGCCCCGTCGCCAGCCTGCGGGACTTCTTCAAGGTCCCGGCGGAGCGCATCCTCGTCGTGCACGACGAGCTCGACATCCCCTTCGACACCATCCGGCTCAAGCTCGGCGGCGGCGACAACGGGCACAACGGGCTGCGCTCGATCACCAAGAGCATCGGGACCAAGGACTACCTGCGGACCCGGGTCGGCGTCGGGCGTCCGCCCGGTCGTCAGGACCCGGCGGACTTCGTCCTCAAGGACTTCAGCGCCACGGAGAAGAAGGCCCTGCCGCTGCTCGTGGACCGTGCGGCGGACGCGGTGGAGGCGCTGCTGTCAGGCAGTCTCGAGGCTGCCCAGAACACCTTCCACGTCGACCCTGCGTAGCTGCTGCGGGATCGCCGGGTACATCGCAGCGAGCCGGGCCGTGGCCCCGGCCAGCAGCTCGTCGGCACTGATGCCGAGGTCCTCGGCGAGGGTGGCCCGGAAGCCGGGGCTCCAGCGGATCTCCAGGGCCCGCGTGGGAACGGTGGCTTCCAGCTGGCAGAGCAGCCCGACCATGCCGAGCGCCACGCGATGCACCATCAGGTACTCCGCGGGCAGTCGCAGGTGCTTCGCCGCGGTGTGCGTGCTGGAGCGCGGGTTCACGAGCTTGACGGCCTCGGTGCGCAGCCACGAGCGCGTGAACGTGAACGTGTCGTCGCGGAAGGGCTCGCTGACACTGCTGCAGTAGTCCGCGATCTGCTCGGGGGTGACGGGCGTGTCCGGGTCGAGCATGCCGACCTCGATCATGCCGGCGTGCAGGTCCTCGAACCGGTTCGTGAGGACGAGCGCGGCGTTGCGGCCGAGGGGGGCGGGGATGCCGTCGGGGAGCCGCTTCACGGCGCCGAAGTCCAGGACGCCGACCCGGCCGTCGGGCAGCAGCATGAAGTTGCCGGGGTGCGGGTCGGCGTGCATGAGCCCGGTCAGCTCGGGGCCGGCGTAGATGACGTGCACCAGGGAGGCGCCGATGCGGTCGCGTCGCTCCTGGCTCAGCGACCCGTCGTGGATGCGCCGGGACAGCGGCTCGCCCTCGAGCCAATCGGTGACGAGCACCTTGGAGGTGGCGTGCAGCACACCCGGAACGACGACCAGGGGGTCGTCGACGAAGGCCGTCGCGAAGCGCTCCTGGTTGGCTGCCTCGAGGGTGTAGTCCAGCTCCTCGGTGAGGCGCGCGGTGATCTCGTCCACGAGGCCGGTCGCGTCGGCGAGGGTGCCGAGGACGCCGAGGAGCCTGGCGACCCGACGCAGCTGCCGCAGGTCGCTGAGCAGGGCCTTCGCGACCCCCGGGTACTGCACCTTGACCGCGACCGGGGCCCCGGTCGCGAGCCAGACGCCACGGTGGACCTGGCCGACGCTGGCAGCGCCCGCGGCCTTCGGCTCGATCGAGAGCATCGACCGCCACGCCTGACCGAGCTCCTCGGCGAGCACCCGCTCGACGACCGAGACGGGCAGCGGGGGGGCGGCGTGCTGCATCGCGTTCAGCGTCGCCCGGTAGGGACCGGCGAGCTCCTCCGGCATGACCGCTTCGAAGACGCTCATGGCCTGGCCGAGCTTCAGCGCGCCCCCCTTGAGCTCACCGAGCGTCTTGCACAGCTGCTCGACGGTGCGGCGCTGGATCTCCGTGGCGACCGCCTCGGCGGGTGCGCCACCGACCTTCTTGGCCGCACCCAGTGCGGTCCGGCCGGCGTACATCGTCGGCAGCGCCGCGAGCCGCGCACCGCGGACGAACGTGGACGTGCGAAGGACAGCCATCCCACTGCTTCGGCGCCCGAGGGACCCGAGTGGAGCCCCTACGGGGTGCCGGCTTCGGCCTGCCGTCGTGCGATGGACGCCTCGAGCTGGTCGTTGAACCGGGACAGCAGCGTCACGAACAGCTCTCGCTCGGCCTCGGGCCAGTCCGCCAGGACCTCGTCCAGCACCTCCGTGCGCTGCTGCTTGGTCATCTCGAACGCGTGCCGGCCGGCGGCGGTGGCGCTGACGAGCGCCGCCCGCGCGTCGGCCGGGTCGGCCTCGCGCTGCACGAAGCCGGCGTCCTCGAGGGAGCGCACCTGGCGGCTCACCACGGACAGGTCGACCTCGAGCATCCCGGCGAGGGTGGTCGGACGGAGCGGTCCCTCGTCGCAGATGCGCCACAGGGCCTGGTAGGCCGGGCGGTCCAGGATCGTGAACCCGGACGGGCCGTGCAGGCGCACGGGCTTGCTGAGGCGTCTGGCCATCACGGCCAGCTGCAGCTCGAGCTCTGGGGTGGGCACGGCGGAAGCGTACGACCACATGTTCCTCGGGGACGAGGCCCGTTCGGCGTACGTTCAGGTCATGATCCTGTCCACGATGATCACGACGACCTTCGACGTTCCCGGATACCGCACCGTCTCGTGCCAGGGGGAGGTCATGGGCCTGACCGTCCGCTCGCGCAACGCCTTCTCGGTCTTCGGCTCCGGACTGCGCTCGCTGTTCGGAGGCGAGCTCAAGGGCCAGACCAAGGCGCTCTACGACAGCCGCCAGCAGGTCATGGACCGGCTCGTC
>JAODNF010000040.1 GCA_025464915.1 Frankiales bacterium
ACGACCGCTGCCTTCTTGCCGTCGCGCTCGTAGCCGATCGTGACGAGCGCGCCGGGCTTTCGGGCGCTGACCTTCGCCCGGAGCTGGTCGCCGGTGGTGACCGGGGCGCCGTCGACGGTGAGGACGACATCTCCGGGGTTGAGCTTGCCCGCTGCCGGAGCACCGGCCGTCACCGAGGAGACGGTCACCGTGGCGGTGCCCTTGTAGCCGAGGTAGGTCAGAGCGGCGACGGTCGCCGAGTCCTGCGAGTCGACCATCTGCTGGGTGGTCTCCTGCTGGTTCTGCTGCGTCGTCTGGTCCGGCGGGTACACGATCTCGCGCGGCAGCACCGCCTCGTTGGGCGAGATCCAGCCCGCGATCGCCTCGAACAGGCTGATGTGGTCCTGGACGGACACGGTCGTCAGCTGCAGCTCACCGCTCCGCCTCCGGTGCGAGGCCGAGGCGGGCGAGAAGGACAGCACCTGCTGCTTGTCGCAGACCGCGATCGTGTTGCACGTCGGCCCCGGCTTCAGGGCGACGTAGGGGACCGTGGCGAACGACCCCGCCACGGCGAGCCCGAGCGCCAGAACGGTCGCGAGCAGGAGGGTCAGGCTGCGGCGCGTCACCGCACGAGACTAACGGCGGTGCTGCAGGTGCGACTCAGCTGGCGAAGAAGCCCAGGCTGCTCGGGGCGTCCTCGCTGTGGCCGTTGCTCCCGGCCAGAGCCGGCACCGGCACCTCGTCGGAGACCTCCGACGGTGCGGCCTCCACGACCGGCACCGCGACGGTGTCCTCGACGAGCGCCGGGACGGTGTCGGGCAGCGGCGGCGGCTGCTCCTGGCTCGGGACCTCCGCGACCGGGGCGTCGCCGGCCGGGACGTCGCCCGGGACCTCGACGCGGTAGAAGGCCTTGAACGCCAGCGGCACCTCGCTGAGCGAGTGCACGCTCAGCTCGGCGACGTTCTCGACGTTGCGAAGGTGCTCCACCAGGCGCACCGCGTCCTCGAGGCTCGAGACGCGTCGGAACGCGGGGGTCCCGTCGTGGGCGGGGAAGAAGACGACGTGCTCCATCTGAGTTGCTCCTCGGCGCTCTACGGGTTTCCGGTGAGGTTGCGTGACCCCTACCCGTGTCCCTATGGCCTTCGGCACGTTGAGCAGTACGTCTTGAGCCGAACGGCGGATGTCCCTGCCCTCGGCGTGAGACAACACTTGCAAGCACCTGACCCGTTCTGTCACCATAAGGTCCGGAAATTCACCTTTCCGGAACGCGAGGTTCCCGGCTCCCCATCGTTGTAGGGGTCGTCGGGCTCCCAGCCCCCGACGGAAGAGGAACAACCCCAGTGTCCACGGCACAAGACCTGCCTGGTCTCTACGGCGAGCCGCTCGCCGAGCCAGTCGCCGCTCCGCCAGCGCTGCGCCTCGTCCCTTCCACGCCCCTCGACTTCGACGACGCCGTGCGCCGGGTCCGCCCGCGGCTGCACCGCTACGCCATCCGACGGCTCGGTGACAGCCACGAGGCCGAGGAGCTCGTGCAGGAAGCGCTGCTGCGCGCCTACACGCACCGCGACCAGCTGCTGACCGAGGAGGACCTGTCCGCCTGGTCCACCGTCGTCACCGGTCGTCTGGTCATCGACAAGCTCCGCGTCCGCGGCCGTTCCACCTCCGTCGCCGAGGTTCCCGAGGGCTCGCGCGTGGGCCGCGACACCGCTGAGGTCGTCGTCGCTCGAGACGAGGCGCGCACCGCGCTCGACGCCCTCGACGCCATGCCGACCCGGCAGGCGTCGCTGCTCTGGGCCCGCGAGGTCGAGGGCAAGTCCTACGAGGAGCTGTGCGAGCAGTTCGGCATGACCGAGCCCGCCGTCCGCTCCACCCTGACCCGCGCCCGCAAGGCGCTGCGCCGCGAGTACGAGTTGCGCGGCGGCACCGTCCCCGTCGGTGGCCTGGCCGTCCTGGCCCCCTGGATCGCCGGCCTGACCTGGGCCGACAAGCTCCGCAAGTGCGCCCACAAGGTGACAGCTCCCGCGGTCCTCGGCGCGGCCGGCATCGCCGCCCTCGGCGGCCTGGTCCTCAGCCCGTTCGGCTCCGACCGCGGTGCCACCACCTTCACCCCCGCGCAGGCCATCGTCGCCAGCGCCGTCAAGGCCACCATGCCCACCACCACGGCGAGCGGCTCCGTGACGGCGGCCCGCACCGCTCGGTCCGTCGGCGCTCGCGGCGCCGGCCGCCCCGCCCAGACCACCGGGACCTCCAGCGGCCTGATCCGGGCCACGCACGTCGTCGGTTGCAACACGGTCAGCGGGAGCAACAGCAACGGCCTTTCCGTCGCTCACCGGCCCGTCGGCCCCACCACGAAGTCAACCGGAAGCGGCGCCCTGGGCGCTGGTGACTCCGACTGCATCGATCACACCACTGGCATCGTCGTCGGCCCGGACCTGCCCAACAAGGTCGCTGCCGTCACGGGCTTCGACAACGTCAGCGTTGCGAGCAACCGCGTGCACTGCACGGACCTCGCCCCCCTCACCCAGATCACCCCCACGCTCATCCAGTGTTCGGAGTAACCCAGTCATGATCCGCCGTTCCCTCCTCGCCGCCGTCGCCCTCACCGTCATCGGCGGCGTCGCCGCCCCCGCCTTCGCCGACACCGCCTCCACGACCAAGGGAAGCGACTACGTCTGCGTCCTCGGCAACAACCGCACCACCGGGAGCAGCGACGGCATCTGCGTCTGGTTCCCGAACAGCGCCCTGCGCAACAAGTAGCTCAGCACGCCCGAGAGCGCTCCACCCGCGAGGTGGGGCGCCCTCGTGCGTCCTGGGACAGGCACGCGAGCGGGTACGCCGGCACCGGCCGCCGAGCCTGGCACCAGCCGCTCGCGATGGGCTCGCGCGCCGCAAGGCCAGTCAGGGCGGGTACCGCGAACACCTGCCGCGACGCGACCCCGAGTGGGAACGGCTAGCTGCGGGCCTTCTCGCGGCCGGCGGGACGAGGCGCCGGGACCGGCTGCGTCAGGGCGGCCCGGAACCGGTCGTGCTGCTGGACCGTCTGCATCGCCTCGACCGGGCCTCGGGGACGGGAGTACCAGGAGATCCAGAAGACGGCGATCAGCGGGGCGACGATCACCGGGCTGAGCCAGAGGATCCAGGCAGGCAAGGCGGGCGGCTCTCTCACGAGGAGTGCGGGTACGGCGCCTACGATCGTAGGCCTCGGGACCCCCCGGCACCAGCACCGCCGCGGTGTTCCTGACCACCCTGGCGCTAGAGGTGGCGACGTCGCCGTCGACGGACCATGGCAGCGGTGCCGAGCAGCGCCACAGTGGCGCCGGCGGCGGTCACCGCCGCGCCTCGCGAGCTGTCGCCGGCGCGCGCCGCTACGTGGTTCAGCAGGGCCTCCTCGTTGGTCCAGGTGGGCTTCCACCCGGCCTCGAGCAGCTGGTCGCACTCGAGGACGAGCGGGCCGAGCAGGTGGTCGAGCTCGCGCGGCGAGGAAGCGGTGACCCCGGCCCGGTGCAGGCGCTCGGCCGTGGAGAAGGCGACAGCGGCGGGGAGCTCGAGTCGGCGCCGGCCGACGAGCTGCTCGACGAGGACCTGCGGGATGGCACCGTCGCAGGCGACCCCGACACCGCCGACGACCTCGCCGAGCACGGCCAGCTCCAGCGCTGCGACGAGGTCGTCCGCGTGGCACAGCTGCCAGAGCGGCTCGACGCCACGGACGGCGAGCAGCCGGGGCGCGCTGAGCTGGCGCAGGACCTGCCCGTCGTACGCCGACGTCAGGCCCACCAGGGTCGCCGGGCGCAGCACCGTCACCGGCATGCCGGTGCGGACGGCGTGGGAGGCGAGCCGTTCCACCTCGACGTGGTCGCCGGCGAGGGTCGTGTCGTCCGGTGCGCCGCCGAGCTCGGCGCTGTCGCGCAGGGGGACGGGGTTGTCGGGCTTCACCCCGTAGACGTCGGCGGAGGTGCAGAGCACGACGCGGCGGGCTCCGATCTCGCGCGCCGCCTCGAGGACCTGGGCCGTCCCACGCACGTTGAGCGCGCGCCGCGTCGCGGCCGGCAGCGTCACGTCGTACGACGTCGCCAAGTGCACCACGGTCGTGGCGCCGCTCAGCCGGGTGGCGAGCAGCGGGTCGCGGACGTCGCAGGTGCGCCACACGACGCCGTCCACCCGGCCCGGGGACAGGTCGATGCCGAGCAGGCCCCCGAGGTCCGCCCGCTCCGCCAACCGCTCCACGAGCGCGCGGCCGAGGCCGGCGGCGGCGCCGGTGACGGCGACCACTTCCGACGACGGACGATTGCGCCGTAGGCGAACCACACCCACAGGATGTCCTACGGAACGCGAGTTACGTTGGTGCCATGACGACGCCGCCGGACCCGGACAACCCGTTCGGGATGTTCGGGCCGGACATGTTCGCCCAGCTGCAGAAGCTCATGTCCTGGACCGGCGGCCCCGTGAACTGGGACCTGGCCCGCGAGGTGGCCGAGACGGCCGCACGCACCGACGACCGCCCGGTGACGGCCGAGGAGACGCGCGAGATCGCCGACGCCGGCCGGCTCGCGGACCTCTGGCTCGATGCCGTCACGACGCTGCCGGCGTCCGGCACGGAGCTCGCCGCGTGGAGCCGCACCGGTTGGTTGACGAGCACGCTGCACCCGTGGCGGCAGATCGTCGACCCGGTCGCCGGGCAGGTCACCGGCGCCCTCGGCAAGGCCATGCAGAGCCAGTTCACCGGTGGCGAGGAGGTGCCGGCCGAGCTCGGCGCCCTGCTGGCGGGCGGTCAGCTGGCCGGGATGATGAACCAGATCGGCGGGTTCGTGTTCGGCGGACTGGTCGGGCAGGCCCTCGGCACGCTGGCCGGCGAGGTGCTCGGGACGACCGAGATCGGCCTGCCGCTCGGAAAGCCGGCCTTGGTTCCGGCCAACGTCGCGGCCTTCTCCGACGGCCTCGACGTGCCGGCGGACGAGGTGCGGCTGTACCTCGCACTGCGGGAAGCCGCCCACCAGCGCCTGTTCGCGCACGTCCCCTGGCTGTCGGCGCACCTCGTGGACGCGGTGGACGCCTACGGCCGCGGGCTCGAGATCGACATGTCCGGAATGCAGGAGGCGCTGTCGGGCATCGACCCGATGAACCCGGCCGCGCTCGAGGAGGCCCTGCAGGGCGGCCTGTTCGAACCCACCCAGACCGATGCCCAGAGGGCAGCTCTTGCCCGCCTCGAGAACGCCCTCGCGCTCGTCGAGGGCTGGGTGGACCACGTGGTCGACGCCGCCGCGTCCGGCACCCTGCCCCATGCGGCACAGCTGCGGGAGACCGTGCGACGCCGGCGCGCGTCCGGCGGGCCCGCGGAGCAGACCTTCGCTCAGCTCGTCCAGCTGCAGCTGCGGCCCCGCCGACTGCGCGAGGCCGCCCAGATGTGGGGGGTGCTCACCGAGCGCCGTGGGCTCGACGGCCGGGACGCCCTGTGGAGCCACCCCGACCTGCTCCCGGACCTCGACGACCCCGACAGCTGGCTCGGCCCTGCCGAGGAGTCCACGACGGACTGGGACGCCGGTCTGCGCGCGCTCGACAAGGACCTCGACGGCGAGCTCGACGACGACGCTCAGTCACCCTTCGGTCTCGATGGGCCACCGGGCCCGCCCGAATCGGACGCCTGACACAACCGCCTCACCTGTGGGTCACCCCGACTCGTCCCGATCTGGCCTGATATGGGTGTTGTGCCGGGTTCCCGGCCGGCTGTGGATCATGAACCCAGGACGGCCGTGCAACACGAAGGCAACAGCGCACGCCCGCGTGGGGACGCCTGCTGTCCGCTTTGCGGCCACTTTTCTTCCATGCACAGGCCACGGACGCGTCACCGCAGGTCAGAGGGCTCGGAGAGTCCGTCCACACACATGTCCACAACCCGTGGACAAGCCTGTCCACAGCAACACGCCGCACTGTCCACACCCCGCCCCCAGCGGTGTCCACAGGTACCGGGACCCCGGCGTTGACGGGCCTGTTGCCCGGCTCCTAGCGTGCTGCGCAACGGAGCCCTCGGTGCTCCGGGTCCGCTCGCAAGGGGAAGGCGAGCAGGCCCGGAAACCCGGGGGCTCTGTTGGTTCCCCGGCTCGCCGCGCGTCCATCGCCGCCCCGTGACGTGCGCGGGTGAGGCGACGATGTGACGGGAGCGGCGTCCGAGCGTCCGAGCGTCCGAGCGCCGACCAGCCCACCTCGTCCCGCGGCCCCCGCGGCGGACCCAGCTGCGCGGCGGTGGGGCTACCTGCCGCGAAAGGCGGCGGGGCGCTTCTCGGCCTTGGCGCGCAGCCCCTCCAGGAGGTCCTCGGTGGCCATCGTGACCGGCTGGGCGAGCGCCTCCCACTGCAGGGCGCGCTCGAAGGAGGAGTGGCCGCCGTCGCGGAGCGCCTCCACGTGCAGCCGGGTGGCGACAGGAGCGCCGGAGGCGACCTCAGCGGCCCGCTCGAGCACCGAGGGCAGCAGGTCCTCGTAGACGGCCGAGCACAGCCCCAGGCGCAGCATCTCGTCCGCGCCGACGACGCGACCGGTCAGCAGCAGCTCGCGGGCCGCGGCGACACCCGCCACCTCGGCGAGCGTGTACGTGGTGGCCATGCCGGCGTGCATGCCGAGCTGGGCGAACGGCACCGTGAACTTGGCGAACGGCCCGGCGTACCGGATGTCGCAGGACAGCGCGAGCGCGGCGCCGGCGCCGACCGCCGCCCCGTTGACGGCGGCGATCGACGGGACCTCGAGCGTCCGGAGCGTGAGCCAGGTCCGGTAGAAGGGCAGCATCTTGTCCCGGAGGGCGTCGACGCCGAGCCCGCCGGCCTGCAGCCAGCCGAGGTCGCCGCCGGCGCTGAACGCCGTACCGGCCCCGGTGACCACGACGCACCGCACCGACCGGTCGCCCCGCAGCGACTCGACCGTGGCCCCCCACTCGGCGGTGAGCTCGTCGGTCATCGCGTTGCGACGGTCCGGGAGGCTGAGCGTGAGCAGGACGACGCCCTCGGAGGGGCGCTCGACAAGCAGGGTCATGCGGGCAGCCTA
>JAODNF010000375.1 GCA_025464915.1 Frankiales bacterium
TGTCAGCTCACTTCTCGATCGGGACGCCGACGAGCGAGCCGTACTCGACCCAGCTGCCGTCGTAGTTCTTGACGTCGGACTTGCCGAGCAGCTCACGGAGCACGAACCAGGTGTGGCTGGAGCGCTCACCGATCCGGCAGTAGGCGATGGTCGCCTTGCCCTCGTCGTAGCCCTGCTCCTCGTAGAGCTTGGCCAGGTCCGCGTCGGACTTGAAGGTGCCGTCCTCGTTGGCCGCCTTGCTCCACGGGATGTTCATCGCGGTCGGGATGTGGCCGCCCTTCTGCGCCTGCTCCTGCGGCAGGTGCGCGGGGGCGAGGATCTTGCCGGAGAACTCGTCGGGCGAGCGCACGTCGATGAGGTTCTTGTTGCCGATGGCGGCGACGACCTCGTCACGGAAGGCGCGGATCGACAGGTCGGGCTCGCTGGCCCGGTAGGTCGTGGCCGGGCGCTCGACGACGTCCTTGGACAGCGGGCGCCCGTCGAGCTCCCACTTCTTGCGACCGCCGTCGATCAGCTTCACGTCGCGGTGGCCGTAGAGCTTGAAGTACCAGTAGGCGTAGGCGGCGAACCAGTTGTTGTTGCCGCCGTAGAGGACGACGGTGTCGTCGTTGCTGATGCCCTTGGCGGACAGCAGCGCCTCGAACTGCTCCTTGGAGACGAAGTCACGGATGACCTGGTCCTGGAGCTCGGACTTCCAGTCGAGGCGCACCGCGCCCTCGATGTGACCGCCGTCGTAGGCGGAGACGTCCTCGTCGACCTCGACGAAGACGACCTTGTCGTCGTTGATGTGGGCCTCTGCCCAGTCCGCGTCCACGAGGACGTCAGCGCGTGCCATGGTGATTCCTATCTTTGAGGTAGGGAAGGTGAGAAAGGGTCTGTGGCTCCGGATCAGGAGCGGGTGCGCTAGCTCAGGAAGCGCAACACAGGCAGCCGGCAACGCGGCACAGGTCGATCGACCGCCGCTTCACGAGCACGAGCTGCATGATCAAGACCCTAACCCAGCCCTGAATAGACCGGAAACGGGTAGGCAATCGGCCGCGGGACGTCCGCCCCGACGCGGCCCGGTGTTGTCCACCTGAGCGGACGCAAGGGGTCAGCGGGTGAGGATCAGGCGTCGCCGAGCAGGTCGACGGCCAGCAGGGCACCCGCCTTCGGCGACAGGGTCACGTGGATGATCCCGTTGGCCGGGCAGTAGACCCAGACGAACCCAGACTGCGGCTGCTGCGGGCCGTAGCTGACCGTCTGCACCTGCGGCGTCTTGCCGTCGGGGGCGACCGTGAGGTTGCCGTAGCCGAGGGCCGAGGCGACGCCGATGCTCAGCAGCACGGCGTGGCCCTTGAAGGCGTCGGGCAGCTGGATGTCCTTCGCCGTGAGCCGGGTCGTGCTGGCGACCAACGACGCCGGCTTGCGCACCGTCAGGCCCTGGCCCTGCGGCTGGACCCAGCCCTCGAGGGCCAGGACCACCTTGGCACTCGTCGACACGGTGAACGTGACGGTGTGCCCGCCGGTCACGGGGACCAGGACCGAGTTGGTGAGGATCACGCTCTTGTCGAAGGCCAGCGAGGCCACCGGCGGCGCGGAGGAGCCGTTGTATACGTTGATCGTGCCGGGGGCGGCGGCGCCGCTGACCTGGACGCGGACCTGCGCCGCGGTGGCGCCGGCGGGGCCGCTGGGGAGGGCGAAGGTGTGGGTCCCGCTGACCGGTCCGCTCACGCCGCCGAGGGTCGAGCTGCCACTGGCGCTGTTGTAGAACACCCGGTCCGGCGGGCTGGTCGTCGTCACGTCGAGGCCGTTCTCACCCGGCGCGGCGTAGCCGATGACGTCGATCCACAGGTGCGTCGCAGCACCGGACTGCTGGACCACGACCTGACGGGACGTGCCGATCTGCACGAGCGTCGTGTTGGAGCTGGCGCGGCTCGAGTAGTAGCGCAGCTGGCTGCCGCTCGCGGCGCCGCCGGCGGGGAAGAGCTGGACCGCCCCGTTGCCCAGCGCGTTGAGGGCGTGCACGACCAGGACGGCGCCGGTCGCGTTGGCGGGGACGGACGACGGCAGCGTGAAGACGGCCTGGCCGCGCTGGCGTGCCGCGCAGCCGACCCCGGCACCCGTCGAGGTGGAGAACACCCGCTCCCCGGCGAGGGCGACGAGCCCGTCCCTGCCGTTGCTCACCGGTGCGGGGGTCACGGTGCCGGCCGAGCCGATCCGGACCGGGCCGCGCCGCGACGTACCCCGGAAGCTCTTGGCCTTGACGAAGTAGGAGGCCGACTCGTTCGCGAGACCGCTGGCGTCGGTGTAGGTCGTGCCGGCCACGTCGTCCTTGAGCAGGCAGCCGTTGCGGTACACCTGGTACGCGGTCGCCCCGGCGCTCGCGCTCCAGGACAGGTCGACGCCCTGGGCGGACGTCGTGGCGTTCAGGGCGCCGGGCGGGGCCGGCGGCGCCACAGCCGAGCCCAGGATGCTGTGCATCTGGTCGACGTACGCCCCGTGCCCGGAGCGGCTGGCCCACTCGGTCGCCTGCTCGACGCCGGTCGACTCGGTCCACTCGTTCCACGTGGTCGTGATGTGGAAGCGGGTCTTCGACGCCTTCATGGCGCGCACGTCGGAGGCGAACCGGCTGACGCTGCGGCCCAGCCGGGCGCTGGACTCCCCGACCTTGTTGAACCCGGGGCTGACGGCGAACGAGTTGCCCTGCGCCCAGTGCCCGTTGGCCGGCGCGTAGCCGTACCAGCCCTGCGGCTGGGGCCGGCAGCCGGTGTAGCCGGAGACCGCCTTCATGACGATGAAGAAGCGGTGCGCGCTGTCGGCCGCCTCCCATCGGGCGGCGGCGTTGCAGGTGTCGCCTGCGTCACCGTAGAGGAACATCACCGGCTTGCCGCCGATGCGGTAGTAGCTGGGGTCCTGGCCGTAGCGGCTGTAGATCCAGTCGAGGTCGGCCTTGGCCGCGGACGACGAGGGGTTCTTGCCCTGTCCCTCGTCCTCGTTGAGGACGGCCCACCGGAAGGTGCTGTCGTCGGCCGCGCGCAGGTGCGTCGGGAAGACCTGGTCCGGGAAGCTGTTCCGGCCGAACCAGGAGTACAGGCCGACCTGCTGGCCGCCGTACTGCATGTCCGCGATCTGGTTCCGGATGACCTCGGCGTCGTGGTAGTCGACCGGCTTGTTCGGGTGGACCTTGGACGCCTGCTTGACCTGGGTCGCGTAGAAGACCGCCATGTTGACGGGCAGACCCGGCTGGTACGCCGCGGTCGCGGCCTGGGCCGACGGGAGCGGCAGCGCCCCGAGGACGGACGCGACGAGCAGGACGGGCAGCAGCAGGGTCAGACGCTTCACCGAGCCATCATGTCGGTTTCACGTCTCAGGTGGAAGAGCGCGCTGACAGCACCGTCGGGCCGGACGAGGCCGTGAGGTGCACCCCGTCCTCCTGGGCGGACGCCGCCTTCAGCCGCAGGCCGTAGGGCAGTGCCGGGATGCGCACGCTGAAGTCGAGCAGGCCGCGCAGGGTGCTGACGACGACCCGGTCGCCGTCGAGCCGGACCGTGGCGGCGAGGGTGGCGGACACGCCCGCGACCCTCCCCGTCACCTTGACCTTGCCGCGCTGCGCCCGCACGGTCAGCCCGGCGATCCCGGAGCGCCGCCCGAGCTCGTAGTAGCTCAGCACGGCGATCGCCTCGAGGTCGCGGACGGGTACGTCGGTGGTGCTGCGCACCTTCGACAGCGGGATCCGGGCGTCGATCACCGTGACGTCGAGGCGGCTGATGGTCAGCCCGCTGCGGGTCTCGTCCTTGATGTGCACGACGGTCCGGTCGTAGCGGCCGCTGAAGGCCTGGGTGAGGAAGGGGAACCCCTCGACGTCGACCGTCGGGCGGTTGCTCAGGTGGCCGCTCTCCTGCATGCGGTCGGCGAGGGCCTTGTCGACGTAGTGCACGGTGACGCGGTCAGCGGCGACGAGCAGGCCCACCAGGACCACGAGGGCGACGAGCAGCTTCCTCACCGGTCCAGCAGCCTCACGGCCGTGAGCACGACCGGTCCGAGGAGCGCGAACGGCACGAACAGGCTGGTGGGTCGCAGCGCGGCGACCCGACGGACGTCGAGCCCCGTCAGCTCGGCAGCGGCAAGGTCGATCAGCAGGTCGGTCGCCGCGACGGCAGCCGCCGCGGTGAGCCCGAGCAGCGCCGACTGGTCGTGCGGCAGGTGGTCCTGCCCGACCACGACGGCGGCCGCGACACCGGTGCCGAGTGCGAGCAGCAGCCCGGGCCAGGCCCGGGAGGAGCCGACGGCGAGCGCCGGCTTGTGCAGGACCAGGTCACCGAGGCGGCCGGCCACGAGGGCGGTCGCCGCGGCGACCAGGGCGACCCGGGTGGGCCAGACGCCCGCGTCGGACCGGACTGCCGCCGCGAGGCCGGCTGTCGCGGTCACGAGCGTGACGCAGACGAGGGTGTCGGCAAGCGCCTCGGTGACCCGCGAGCGGTCGCGACGGGCGAGCTGGTGGCCGATGCCGAGGACCAGGCTGAGCGCCACGACCGCGCCGAGGTAGCGGGCCCGGCCGTCGTCCACCACGACGGTCACGTCCGCCGCGACGGCGGCGGCGATCCCGATGGCGAACACGCCGGTGGCGGCGGGCGCCTCGGTGACGGCCAGGAAGCCGAGCACCGCGAGGACCTGCACCAGTGCAACGCCCCCGAGCAGGGCGTTGTCGTCGACGAACGCGAGAACCACGAGCGCGCCCCCGAGCAGCGCGCTCGCGAGGGCCTGCCCGGCCAGCCCGGGACGCGGCGCAGGGGGTGCGTCGGTCGTCACGCCCACGATCCTGGCAGAAGACCTCGTGGGCGGCGGGTCGTGGTGCCTGCTCCTCCACCGTGCCCTTCATCCAGGCGCTCAGCCTCGCCACCAGGTCCGGGGTTGTGGACGAGCAGCAGCGGCACAGCGACGAGGTCGACGCACTGCACCGGTGAGAGCGGCACGGGGTCCCAGGTGCGCGCGCTGATCCTCGTACGCAGGAAGACCCGGGCTCCCAGCCGGCCCGGCGCCTTCTCGATGGCGTAGAGCACCCGCCGCATCGCCACGGTGTCGC
Source organism: Frankiales bacterium (assembly GCA_025464915.1). GTDB lineage: Bacteria > Actinomycetota > Actinomycetes > Mycobacteriales > SCTD01 > RYN-111. Next base: position 5,066 of record JAODNF010000375.1, read on the forward strand.
GGCAGTACCAGCGGGCCAGGCTCGAGACGGCGATGGCGCGCACGTGCGGGGTCGACGTCCGGTTGGTGAAGCCGTGGGCCAGCACGACGCAGACCGACATGTCCGGACCCGGCGTGTGCCGGGCGTGAAGTACGACACTGTCGGCGGTGGTGAGGTCGAGGCCTCGGGTAGGCTTGTTGCGAACGCGAGGCAACGGCGCCTCTCCCGGCTTCCCCAGCCGCCTATGGAGGTCCGCCCGCATGGCCACGCTGCTCCTTCTCACCAACGCGATGACGCCGTCCTCGGACGTGCTCCCCGCCCTGGGCCTGCTGGCCCACTCCGTTCGGGTCGCGCCGCTGGAGGTCTCGGCCCTGCTCGACGAGACCGGCGCCCCGGGGGCGGACGCGATCCTCGTGGACGCGCGCCGCGACCTGGTGCAGGCCCGCTCGCTGTGCCGACTCCTCCGGACGACGGGTGTGTCTGCCCCTGTCTTCGCTGTGCTGACCGAAGGCGGATTGGTCGCCCTCACCTCCGAGTGGGGCGTCGACGACGTGCTCCTCGACACAGCCGGCCCCGCCGAGGTCGACGCGCGGCTGCGACTGGCCACCGGACGGGTCGCCGCACCCGCTGCCGCCGAGGCTGCCGAGCCCGGTGTCGTCCGCGCCGGTGACCTGACCATCGACGAGGGCACCTACACCTGCCGGCTGCGCGGTCGCGCGCTCGACCTGACCTTCAAGGAGTTCGAGCTCCTCAAGTACCTCGCTCAGCACCCGGGTCGCGTCTTCACGCGCGCCCAGCTGCTGCAAGAGGTCTGGGGCTACGACTACTACGGAGGTACACGGACGGTCGACGTGCACGTCCGCCGGCTGCGCGCGAAGCTCGGCGCCGAGCACGAGCAGCTGATCGGCACCGTGCGGCACGTCGGGTACAAGTTCGTGTCGCAGCCGATCATCGCGCTGCCGGACGACGTGCCGGCCGCTCAGACCGCCAGCTTGTAGGGCTTGGGACCGAGGAGCTCCTCGACCTCCCTGCGGCTGCGCAGCCGGATCACCGACAGGTGCTCGTACTCCGGCTGCGCGAGCCGGCGCTCGAGCTCGCGCCGGTTGCGGCGGTGGCTCGTGAGGGCCAGGCGCACCGGGTGGTAGGGGCGGCCCCAGCCGAGCCAGGACTCCCTGCAGCCGGGGATGAGCTCGACGTCGGTGCGCAACCTGCGCCAGGTGCGGCGGACGGCGCGCACGAAGGCGACCCCCCAGGGCAGGTCCAGCCAGACGAGGGTGTCGGCGCGCTGCCAGATGAGGTCGCGCGACTCCGGGGCGCCGAAGTCGTCGAGGCACCAGCACTCGTCGGCGATGGCCGCAGCCAGCTGAGGGACGAAGTCCTCGCGGGTGGCGTAGCCGGGGCCGTAGTACATCCGGTCGACCTCGATGTGCGGCAGGCCCTGGTGGGCAGCCAGCGTCATCGCGACGGACGTCTTCCCCACTCCGGGAAGTCCTGTCACGAGCACGCGGGGGCCGGCTGGGTTCTGCATCGCTGGCGTCATCGTGCCAGGTGTCCCCCGGGATGCGAAGAGCTGAACGCACTAGCGTCAGGTTCGTGACCTCCCTGACCGTGCGCGGCCGGCTCTCGGCCGACGAGGTCGCGGCGGTCAAGGAGCTCGTCCACGAGGTGAAGCACGAGGACGGCGTGCCACCGCTGTCCGACCACGTCCTGCTCCACCTCCCGCGCGGCGGGGACCACGACGTTCGACACGTGCTGGCCCTCGACGGCGACCAGCTGGTCGGCTACGCCCACCTCGACGTGACCGACCCCGTGGCCGGCTCGTCCGCCGAGGTCGCGGTTCGCCCCTCCTCCCGGCGCCAGGGCGTCGGCCGGGCCCTGGTCTCGTCGCTGCTCGAGCTGTCGCCGGACGGCCGCCTGCGGCTCTGGGCGCGCTCGGAGAACCCGGGCGCCGCCCGGCTCGCGCAGTCGCTCGGGTTCAGCCGGACCCGCGTGCTGCGCCAGATGCGGCGGCCGCTGACGGGCGTTCCCGCCTTCGAGCTCCCCGCAGGCGTCTCGGTACGGCCGTTCGCGGTCGGGTCCGACGAGGCGGCCTGGACGGCCCTCAACAACGAGGCCTTCACCGGGCACCCCGACCAGGGCGACTGGTCGGTCGAGGAGATCGGGCTGCGCGAGGGCGAGCCGTGGTTCGACCCGGCCGGGTTCTTCCTGGCGGCCCGGGGTGACCGGCTGGTCGGCTTCCACTGGACCAAGGTGCACGGCGCCGACGGCCACGACCACGACGCGGTCGGCGAGGTCTACGTCGTGGGCGTCGCGGACTCCGAGCGCGGTACCGGCCTGGGCAAGGCGCTGACCCTGCTCGGCCTGCACCACCTCGCGGGGCTGGGCCTGGACGAGGTGCTGCTCTACGTCGACGAGGCCAACACCGCCGCCATCGGGCTCTACGAGCGGCTCGGCTTCACGACCAGGTCCAAGGACATCAGCTGGTCCCGCTGACCTCGCGTCCCCTCTTCCTCGCGTCCCCTCTTCCTTGCGTCCGCTCATCCGGTGCTCAGCGATGTCCACCCGGGCGGACGCAACGCGGGGGTGCGACGAGCAGCGACCCCTAGCGTCCGCCCGGCCGTCGCTCAGCGATGTCCGCCCGAGCGGACGCAACACGGCGGGGTGGGGCCTGGTGACGGCGGGCGTAGACGAGGCCAGCCAGCGGCAGGGCGGTGACGACGGCGAAGACCAGGTGGAGCGCGATGCCGTAGCCGATGCCGTCGGCGAACGACAGCAGCAGGCCGAGGGCACCGCCGGCGGCCCAGCCGAGCTGCAGGAACGTCTCCGACTTCGCGAACGCCGAGCCCACCTGCGTCGCGTCGGCGTGCGTCTGCAGCGCCGCGTCGAGGGCGTACTTCCCGAGCGAGGCCCCGAGACCGACGGACCCGACGGCGATCGCGTAGAACAGCGTCCCGCCGAAGACGGCGGCGAGGGCGCAGGCCGCGAGCGGCGCGAGCAGCGCCATCGCCGTGATGCGGGCGACCCGCTCGGCGGAGAAGCGCGACGCGAGGGCCGTCCCGATGAGCCCGCCGACCACGCCGGCGCCCAGGATGACGCCGGCCTGCAGGACGGAGGCCTTGTGCGCCTTCAGCAGGATCGCGAGGCCCAGGGTGAGCAGGCCGACCGAGGCGCGCATGCTCACCGTGACGACCAGTGGCCGGCGGATGACGATCGGCGCGTCCGACATGTCGAACGTGGTCCGGACCTCCGGTCGCGGGGCGGGGGCGTCGTCGATGCGCGATGGCAGCCGCAGCGCCATGAAGCCCGCGGCGAGGAAGACCACGGCAGCGACCCGCAGGTCCACGGCGGCGCTGAACGCGCTGGACAGCGCCGCTCCGAGCCCGGCGGCGAGACCGGAGCTGGCGAGGGACGCGACGTTCATCCGGGCGTTGGCGGCGACCAGTCCCAGCGCAGGAGGACGGACGCGTACGACGGCGGCAGCGCGGGCCACCGAGTAGGCCCGCTGCAGCACCAGGATGCCCATCGCCTGGGGGTAGAACCCCAGTGACGCAAGGGATCCCGCGACGGTCCAGCACAGCAGGCCGCGGCCGGCGGCGGTGATGGCGATGACGTTGCGGCGGCCGTGCGGGAACCGGTCGAGCAGCGGCGCGGCCACCGGGATGAGCAGCGCGAAGGGCAGCAGCGTCAGCACCAGGTAGAGCGCGACCCGGCCGCGGGCCGCGCCGGCGTTGACGGAGAAGAACGTGTTGGTCGCCAGCGCGACCGCCACCATCGCGTCGCCAGCAGAGCTCAGCGCGTGCGTTGTCAGCAGGGCGGCCAGCCCGCTGCGTCCGGCGCCGTCCGCCTCGGCCGCGGACCGCACCTTCACGGCGAAGCGCCGGCCGACCCGCAGCGCGGCCTTCCCGACGTCTTTGCCGAGTTCGCTTGCGACCTCGGCAGGCGAGTCGGCGTCGGTCACCTCACCATCTTGTCGCAGAACCTGTTGACGACGTTTGCTACCAGCGCTAACTTAGCGACGTTCAGTCGAACTTCTGGGGGTCCCGATCATGCTCGCTCGCCTCGCGCCCGTCCTCATCGCCCGCCGCCGGCTCGTACTGGTGCTGGCCGTCGTCTTCCTCGCCCTCGCGGGCGGGCTCGGCGGCGGCGTCGCCAAGGAGCTGTCTGCCGGCGGCTTCACCGACCCGAAGCAGCAGAGCGAGGTCGCCGCCGCGGCGCTGCTGAAGGACTTCGACACCGGTTCCTCCAACTACCTGCTGCTCGTGTCGACGCCGTCCGGCGTCGACCGGGCGGCCGCCCCGGGCACCTCGCTGACCCGAGCGCTCGCCGCGGAGACCGGCGTCAAGAACGTCGTCTCCTACTGGACCGCCGGCCACCCGACCACGATGCGGTCGAAGGACGGCACGAAGGCCATCGTGCTCGCGCACCTGGTCGGCTCCCAGGACGAGGCCGTGAAGAAGGCCAAGGCCCTCGCCGCGAAGTACGACGGCAGCTACCAGGGGCTGACGGTCGCCAGCGGTGGCGAGTTCAGCGTCTACGCGCAGGTCGGCACGACCATCGAGAAGGACCTGCTGCGCGCGGAGTCGCTCGCGATCCCCGTCACGGCGATCCTGCTGGTCCTCGTCTTCGGCTCGGCGATCGCCGCGTCGTTGCCGCTCCTCGTCGGCGTGCTGTCCATCTTCGGCACCTTCCTGTCGCTGCACCTGATGCACGGCTTCACGGACGTCAGCGTTTACTCCGTCAACCTGGCCACCTCTATGGGCCTGGGTCTCGGCATCGACTACTCCCTGTTCATCGTCACCCGCTTCCGCGAAGAGCTCCAGGGCGGGCACGACGTGCCGTCCGCGGTGCGCGAGGCGATGCGCACCGCCGGGCGGACGGTGCTGTTCTCCGCCATCACCGTCGGGCTCTCCCTCGCCGCCCTGCTCGTCTTCCCCCTGTTCTTCCTGAAGTCCTTCGCCTACGCGGGCATCAGCGCCGTGCTGTTCGCCCTGATCGGTGCGCTCATCGTCCTGCCCGCGGCGCTCGCAGCCCTCGGCCACCGGGTCAACTCCCTCGACCTGCGACGGCCGCTGCGCCGCGCCCTGCGGATGCAGCCGCCGCGCGTGAAGTCGCTCGACGAGGGCGCCTGGCACCGCATCGCGGTCACCGTCATGAAGCGGCCCGTCGGCGTGGGCACCGCCGTCGTCGTACTGCTCCTGGTCGTCGGTGCGCCCTTCCGCAACGTCGTCTTCTCGCTGCCCGACGACCGGGTGCTGCCCACCTCGGCCGGTGCGCAGCAGGTCTCGCAGGTGCTGCGCGAGCAGTTCCCCGGCAAGGAGTCCTTCGCCCTGCCCGTCGTGGTGGCCGGGCCCTCGCCGGCGTCCTACGCCGCCGCGCTGTCGAAGGTCCACGGCGTCGAGCGGGTCGACGCCGCCAGCGGCCGCTACATGAACGGAGTCCGCGTGGCTCCCGGCGTTGCGGGCTACGTGAGCGCCACCGCCTCGCGGTTGTCCGTCGTCCCCGCCGTGGAGCCGTTCAGCGCCGACGGCGCGAAGCTGGTGCGCGCCCTGCGCGCCGTCCCTGCCCCGGGACCGGTGCTGGTGGGCGGCGCCGCCGCGCAGCTCAACGACACCGAGTCGTCCCTGAGGCACAAGCTGCCGCTGGCCCTCGGGCTGCTGCTGTCGGCGACCTTCATCTTGCTGTTCCTGTTCACCGGGTCCGTCGTCATCCCCGCCAAGGCGCTGGTCCTCAACTTCCTGTCGCTGTCCGCGACATTCGGGATGATGGTGTGGGTGTTCCAGGAAGGGCACCTGACCGGGCTGATCGGCGACCCGATCGTCACCGGTGCCCTCGACACCACGACGCCGATCCTCATGTTCTGCGTGCTGTTCGGGCTGTCGATGGACTACGAGGTCTTCCTGCTGTCCCGCATCAAGGAGGAGTACGACCTCACCGGCGACAACACGCACGCGGTGGCTGTCGGTCTCGAGCGGACCGGCGCCCTCGTCACCGCTGCTGCCGGCCTGCTGGCCCTGGTGTTCCTGTCCTTCGTGACCTCGGGCATCTCGTTCATCAAGCTGCTCGGCCTGGGTACGGGGCTCGCCGTCCTCGTCGACGCGACCCTCATCCGCGGGGCCCTGGTGCCGGCGTTCATGCGGCTGATGGGGTCCGCGAACTGGTGGGCTCCTGCACCGCTCAAGAGATTGCACGCGCGGTTCGGCCTCGCTGAGGCACACTCCTCGGAGCCCCCCGTGAAGGAACCCGCGCTTGTCTGAGCCCCGACGCTCCCGTGCCCCCCGTGGGCAGGGCGCTGCCCTGCGCGGCGAGGTGCTGACCGCTGCCATGGACATCCTGCGCGAGACCGGCTCCTCGGAGGCGATGTCCTTGCGTGCCGTCGCCCAGCGGGTCGGGGTGTCAGTGCCGTCGATCTACCTGCACTTCGCCGACAAGCAGGCGCTGCTCGACGCGGTCTGCGAGGAGGTCTTCGAGGCGCTGCACGTCGCGCTGAAGGAGGCCGACTCCGACGCCCCGAACCCGTGGGAAGCCCTGCGCGCGCAGGGGATCGCTTACGTGCGGTTCGCGATCGCCAACCCGGAGCACTACCGGATCGTGATGATGGGCGCGCCCTCGCAGCACGACCCCAAGGACGAGATCGCCTCGGGCGCCTTCGGGCACCTGCTCGAGTCGATCGTCGGGTGCATCGGGCTCGGCGTCCTCGAGGGCGACCCGTTCGCGCTCGGTCTGAAGCTGTGGGCCGCGGCGCACGGGCTGGCCTCGCTGCTCATCACCAAGCCCAACATGCCCTGGCCGCCGCTCGAGGAGCTCATCGACGGCACCATGTGCTACGCGGGGCTCGGGCTGGCCGCGGCCTCCCGGATCGACCTCGACCCGGCGATGCGCGCCGAGGACCTCGTCAAGCGCCTCGACCGCCTCCGCTGACGCCGGCACCTCCCGTTGCGTCCGCTCGGATGGACATCAGCCAGCGTCGGGCGGGCGGACGTCAGGCGGCGTCCCGTCGCCAACCGCGGTCGATGAGCACCTGCTCGAGGGCATCGAGGACGCGCTCCTGGTCCAGCGCCCAGGCGGCGAGCTTCAGCCTCATGACGTACCGCTCTTCGCCGATGATCCTCAGATCACGCTCGAAGTCCTTCAGCGCCTGGTCAGCAGCGTCGTGACCCGCCCCGTCGATCTCCAGGACGAGCCTGAACTCAGGCCACTCGATGTCGAGGTACTCCGTGCCGTCGGGCCGCTTCCGGACCGACTGACGAGAGGGCTCCGGCAGGCCACGCCGACGCATCCCCGCACCGACATCGATCTCACCGAGCGACTGGGCACCCGCTGCCAGGTCCGCGACGACGGACGCGATCAGCCGCCGGCGGACGTGCCGCTTGACGGCCGCGGCGGCTTCCACGACCTGCGCGATCGGGGTCACCCGCTGCTGCACCGTCATCACGATGAAGAGCTTCGCCTGTCTGTCGCTCTTGGCCCGCAGCGCCGCGTGCACTGCCGCGACGGCGGGTCGGATGCGTGGGATGCCGACCACGATGACGTCCTCGGCGCGGTACCGCCGGGTCTCTCGTACTGTCACGCCTGGCGGTTTGCCGGGCGTCGAGCCCTTGGGCGTCGCGACGACGATGTCCGTGTCCGAGAGACCCTTGACGCCGGCAGCCTGCAGCGCGCAGACCTCGTCGAGCGCGGCGCGGAGGCCCACTTCCAGCACTGCCACCCAGCACAACGCCTGATGGTCAAGCGGTCCGTTGTGGACAGCGAGTGACTGTCGTCCACAGCTCTGCCAGCGTCGCTGTCGGAGCTCGTTCTTCGTGTACCAGCGCGGAACACCCGCCGCGCACAGCTGGCGTCGGGTGACGATGAGCGACTGCGGCTCGGCGATCTCGCTGACGAGCGCCGGGATGTCGACAGCGACGTCCTCTGCGGGTGCGGGCTTGACCATGTCGTGAGCCTGGCCGCGCCGGGTTGCCGGTGGGACTCGAAGCGAACAGTTGTGGACGAGCGTGAGGACGGTGGACAACGGGTACGGCGAGGGCAGACCCCTCTGGAGGACCTCATGAGCCCGACCCGTCGTCTCGCCCGAACGATGCTCGCCGGCGTCTTCGTCTCAGGGGGCATCAACGCGCTCCGGCAGCCGGGCCCGCACGTCGAGCACCTCACGCAGTCAGGGCTGCCCGACAAGCTGCCTCCCCAGGTGCCTGCGGCACTGCGGACGCCGGAGAACCTCGTGCGCGTCAACGCGGCCGCCGACATCCTCGGGGGCCTGGCGCTCGTGCGCGGGACGACGCCTCGGCTGGCCTCGTTCGGGCTGATGGCGTCGCTGGCTCCGACGACCCTCGTCGCCCACCCGTTCTGGAAGGAGAAGGACAAGAACGCCAAGGCCGAGCAGCGGCTGCACTTCCTGCAGAACCTCGCGGTCATCGGTGGCCTGCTGCTGTCGGTGGCCGACACCGGCGGCCGCGAGTCGATCCCCCACGCGGTCGGCCGGCTGTCCCGGAGCGCGAAGAAGCAGGCCCGCCACGAGGCGAAGCGCGCCAAGAAGGCCCTCCCCGTCGGCTGACGTCCGCCCAACTGGCGCTCGGCGATGTCCACCCGAGCGGACGCAACGGAACCCGACAACTGGCTAGCGTCCGCTCGCCTCGCGCTCGGCGATGTCCACCCGAGCGGACGCAAGGGACCGACCACCGCACTCGGGCCGAGCATCGCGAGGCTCGACGGGCGCTAGCCCCCCGACGCCTGCTTGAGGGCGTCGACGATCGGGCCGCCGTCGGTCTGGTCGGCCGCCGGTGGCGCGACGACGCTGACCTTGGTGCCGAAGTCGTACCTCTCGAGGGTCGTCACGACGTGCGCCTTGGTGCCCTTGATGGTGAGGTCGATGTCCTCGGTCAGCTTCACGAGGCGACCCTGCGCGTCGACCCAGGCGTTGAACGGCAGGGCCGTCACACCGCTGTCGAGCAGCTTCCGGGTAGCCGCCTTCACCAGGCCCTGCTGCGCAGCGAGGCGCTCCTTGGTGATGGGGATGGTGCCCTTGTACTGGGTCGCCGTGGCGCCGCGCACCGTGTCGTCGCCCACCTTGGTGACGTCGTTCCCCACCGCCAGGAGCACCTGCGCCGCATCACCGGGGCTGGCGCTGTCGGCCAGGGAGGTCCCGACGAGGTCGGCCAGCGTCAGGACGTACCACTTCGCCTGCCCCGGGACCTTGAGGTAGAGCTTGCCGCCGGTGAGGCGCTCCTGGACGGAGACCGTGCCGATGGTGAGGGTCATCGACCCGACGTCGCGGGCGAAGGCGCCGGTGCCCTTGACCGTCACGTCCTGTCCGCCCGCGGTCGTGGCGATCGTGACGTCGAGCTTGGAGGACTGCGTCGCCGTCTTGGTGACCGCGGCCCGCAGCTGGGCACCGAGGTCGGTCTTCAGGGTGCTGGTGCCACCACCGCCCGAGCCGCAACCGGCGGCGAGCAGCAGGACTGGGACGACGGCGAGGGCTCTGCGCATACCCGGACTCTGCCACGCGAACAGGCCCGGCGTAGGGCAGGATGGTGCACATGGTGCACCGGTCGGACGAGGAGTTCACGGCCTTCGTGCGCGTGCACGGACGCGCCCTCGCCCGGACCGCGACGCTGCTCGCCGGTGACCGGGTGGCAGGTGAGGACCTGCTGCAGACCGCGCTCGCGCAGACCTACGCCCGGTGGCGCAAGGCCGACATCGAGGACCTGGAGCAGTACGTCCGGGTCGTGCTCGCACGCGCCCAGATCAGCTGGCGCCGGCGGCTGTCGAGCACCGAGCGACCGCTGGACCTCGAGCCCGACGAGCTGCCGGTCCCCGACATCGCCGACCGGACCGTCGACCGACGCGTCCTGCTCGGGGCGCTCCAGCAGCTCCCGCCGAAGCAGCGCGCGACCCTGGTCCTCCGCTACTTCGACGACCTCTCCGAGGCGGACACCGCCAAGGCCCTCGGCTGCAGCGCCGGCTCGGTGAAGCAGCACAGCACCCGAGGGCTCGCGAAGCTCCGCGCCCTGCTCGGCCCCGACGCGGTGCTGGCGGGACTGTGAACGAGGAGCAGGTCCGCCGCCTGATGGCGGGGGCTGCGAGCCCCGCCCTCGACGACGACGTCCGCGCCGCCGCCGCCCTGTTCGCCGGTCACCAGCTCGTCCGCACCCGCCGCACCCGGCACTGGGTGCTGGGCGCCACCGCTCTCGCGGCCGTCGGCGTCGTGGTCCTGATCCCCCGCCCCAGCGCACCCGCGACGGACGTCGTGCTCGGCTGCGCGCAGGGCGTCGGCACCGCAGGAGCGGGGCTGGTCACCGGTGGCATCGACGGCGTGACCCTCGCCGTCGACAACCCGACCCGCGAGGTCCTCACGGTCACCGGCGGCACCAGCTCGGTGATGGCGCTGCCCGGCACGACGCAGGTCACCCTGCCGGTCGCGACGGGGCAGACCGTCCGGTGCGGCAGCGGCGCCCCCGTACGGCTGACCGTCCAGGAGGCCACCCGGTCCGGCAGCTGCGCGTCGGTGCTCACAGCGGCGGCGGCGACCGTCGAGAACGGCGAGATCTCCGCCCTCACCCGCTCGCAGCTCAGCGGCCTGCCGCAGGGGTCGGTCGTGGACGCGTCCGACGACAGCACCCCGCTGCGACGCGTGCAGGTGCGGGCGGCCGGCAAGGTCGTCGCCGAGGCGCTCTGGCACGAGCTGCCCGGGGGCGGGGACTGGCAGCTGGAGTCGGTCAGCCGCTGCGGCTGACGACAGCCGAGCGCTGCTGGGGGACGGTCAGCGCCGGGCGGTAGGTCCGGACCGCGTTCCGGCCGTCGCGCTTCGCCGCGTAGAGCGCCACGTCGGCGCACGCGAGCACTTCGCGCAGCCGCTCGCGCGCCAGCGGCTCGCTCGCGCACACGCCGAGGCTCGCGGTGAGCGACAGTCCCGCGACGGGTGTCGTCTCCAGCGTCGAGCGCAGCCGTTCCGCGACGGCGAGGCCCTCCGCGGCATCGGCCCCGGGCAGCAGGACCACGAACTCCTCCCCGCCGAACCGGCCGAGCAGGTCGTGCGGGCGCACGCAGCCGCGCAGCAGGTCCGCCGTGCCGGCCAGCACGTCGTCGCCGACCAGGTGCCCGTGCGCGTCGTTGACCCGCTTGAAGTGGTCGAGGTCGAGGAGCACGACCGCGAAGAGCTGGCCCTTGGCAAGGACCGCTCCCGCCCGCTGCTCCCAGGCGGCGAGGGTCAGCAGCCCGGTCTTGGCGTCGTGCTCGGCCGCCTGCCGCAGGGTCTGGTGCAGGAGGGCCCGCTGCAGGACGGCGTACGAGGGGACCAGGAGCAGCACGAACGCCGGACCGATGTTCCAGAGCACCGCGATCACGCACGCCTGGCACAGCACCAGGGCCTCGTTGGCGTAGAAGGACAGGCTGCGCAGCTCGTCCTTGAGCCACTGCTCGTCGGCCGGCTCCCCGGTGAGGGCGCACCCCGCGAACAGGGTGGCCTCGACGACGAGGAAGACCGCACCGCCGAGGAGCATCGACGGCAGCGAGGTGGCGCGGGCCAGCGGCTGGGCAGCGGCGGCGGCGAGGCTGAGCAGCGCACCCGAGCCCAGCCACTTGATGAGCGGGACCTTCAGCCCGCGCCACCGGACGTAGGCGTAGGTCGGGACGGTGATCAGGACGACGAGGGTGCTGGAGCAGAGCACGGCGGCAGCAAACGGCCAGGCGGACAGGCCCTTGTGCGCGCGCTGGGTGAGGACCTTGCCGCCCTCGGCGTGCCGGCCGAGCTCGGCGTCGAGGACGGCCAGCCCGAGCAGGGCCGCGACGACGAGGCCGTCGTGCGCGCTCAGCGACGGATGGCGCAGCCCGGCGGCGAGGGCAGCCAGCACGAGCACCGCGATCCACACGCGCAAGGCGGGCCTCGCGTCCCCAAAGCGCACGTGCCCACTCCTGTCGTCCAACCCTTGTCGAGCATCGGCCGATGACGGCCTCAAGGACATGGCCAGATCGGGTCATCCGCGGCCAGCGGTCAGCCCAGCGGGACCTGCTCCCGCCCCACGAGCATCTCGGCGAGGACGTCGGGCAGCGGTTCGACGCCGATGCCGGCGCCGGTCGGGACGGTGAGGTGGCCGTCCTCGAGGACGAACGGCGTCGTGACGTCCTGGCTGTAGTAGCGGTCGGAGGCGCTGGTGTCGCCCGGCAGGGTGAAGCCCGGCAGTGCTGCCAGGGCCGCGTTCGCCGCTCGGCCGATGCCGGTCTCGAGCATGCCTCCGCACCAGACAGGGACGCCCTTCGCGACGGCGACGTCGTGGATGCGGCGCGCCTCCAGGTACCCACCGACCCGGCCCGGCTTCACGTTGATGACCGAGCACGCCCCCAGCGCGATCGCGTCGGCGGCGGAGCGGGCGGACACGATCGACTCGTCGAGGCAGATTGGCGTGTCGAGCAGCCGCGCCAGCTCGGCGTGGCCGCGCACGTCCTCCTCGTCCATCGGCTGCTCGTGGAACAGCAGGTCGAAGGCGTCGAGGCGCTTGAGCAGCTTCCAGTCCTTCAGGGCGTAGGCGGTGTTGGCGTCGGTCTGCAGCAGGACGTCGCCGAACTGCTCGCGGACGGCCTTGACGGGCTCGTAGTCCCAGCCGGGCTGGATCTTGAGCTTGATGCGGACGTACCCCTGGTCGAGGTAACCGCCGACCGCGTCGAGCAGCTCCGGCACGGAGTCCATGATCCCGACGGAGACACCGGCGGGGACCCGGTCCTTCGTCGCGCCCAGGTACGACGACAGCGGCGTGCCGCTGGCCTTCAGCTCGGCGTCGAGGACGGCCGTCTCCAGGGCGGCCTTCGCCATCCGGTGCCCCTTGACCGGGTGCAGCGCGTGAGCGACCCGAGCCGCGGTCAGCCCCTCGGCGGCGGCCAGCCGCGGCACGAGGTGGTGCCTCATCACGTGGGCGGCCGCGTCGACGTACTCGCTGCTGTAGAGCGGGTCGTCCATCGCGACGCACTCCGCCCAGCCGTCGGACTCCGGCGTCGTCACGTGGACGAGCAGCGCGTTGCGGCGGGTCTGGGTCGAGAAGCTGGTGCGGAAGGGCGACACCAGCGGGAGGGCGATGCGGACCAGCTCGACGGACGTGATCTTCACGAGAGCACCAGGGCACCTTCGGGGTCGAGGCCGAGGACGACGGCGCCGTCGGCCAGGGCGGGTACGACGCCTTCGCGGACCCGGAAGCGCCAGGCGCGGGCAAGAGCGGGGTCCTTCAGGCGCAGTGCTTCGATGTCCTCGGGCAGGGGCACGGTCCGCTCGCCGGCGACCCACGCGAGCCGCCCCTGCGCGGCCTGGACGGCCCGGTCGCTGAGCAGGTCCCAGTGCAGCTCGAACCGGTCGCTCTCGTCGCCGGCGTTGACGCCGTCCGTCATCGCGCCGTAGTGGTCGGGCAGGTAGGCGTGGACGTCCGCACCGAGCGCGTGGAGGTTGAACGCCAGGTTGCGACGCACCAGCGGGTCGCAGGTCCAGGTGATCGTGGCCAGTCCCCGGTCGAGGGCCCACCAGCGCTGGTGCTGCTTGAGGGCGAAGCCGAGGCCCCGGCGCTGGCCGGCGGGGACGACACCGGTGATGTGGGAGTGCAGGCCGTCGGTGGAGAGCAGGCCCATCGCGACCCCGAGCAGCGCACCACCGTCGTCGTAGGCGCCGAACACGTAGCCGCCGGTGTGCTGGACGGTGCGCAGCAGGTTGGAGGGGACCGGGGACTCGCTGCTGCGCCACACCTCGCGCAGCAGGGCGGCGCCGCGCTCGGTCTCGGCCGGAGTGCGCATCTCGAGCACCGTCACCCCGGCGAGCGCGCAGGCTCGCTGGACCACGGTCTCCGTCGCGGTGCTCGTCGACACGCTCATGGGACCACTCTGCCGCCGGTGCAACGGCGGTGCATCGTTCTGGGCCGACAAGGATCGGAAATTTCGTGGTGCCTGCCGACGATGAGCGGGGTCCGTGGCTCCGGCAGACTGCCGGTGTGCCCACTCTCCGCTCCGTGCTCGAGGCGCTCGGTCCTGCGCTGACCTCGTACGGCGACCTCGAGGTGGAGGTCAACGAGGTCGTGCTCGTCGGCCCGGGCGACCCGGTGCCGTCCGCGCCGGGTGCGCTCCTCGTCGTGCAGGACTCCTCCGCGCTCGGCCCGGTGGACGCGGCCGCGGTCGTGGTGCGCGGGGCACCGCCCGAGCTCGGCGTTCCGGTCGTGTGCGCACCGGACGACCTGCCCTGGAACCACCTGCTCCACCTGCTCATCTCGGCCGTGTCCGCCTCGGACGGCGGGGACCTGTTCGCCCTGGCGAACTCGGTCGCGGCGGCCGTCGGCGGGGCGGTCGCGATCGAGGACCCGTCGCGGCGGGTGCTCGCCTACTCCTCGCTGCCCGAGCAGGCCATCGACGAGGCCCGCCAGCAGGGCATCCTCGGGCGGCAGGTGCCCGACCTGTCGCGCAACGACGACCTCTACCGGGCCCTCCAGCGGGCCCCCGGGGTGCTGCGCGTGCCGGCGGACGGCGACGTCCTGCCGCGGCTCGCGGTCGCGGTCCGCGCCGGCGCGGAGCTGCTCGGCTCGATCTGGGTGGTCGA